>CAZSGS010000116.1:0-7548 GCA_964606365.1 uncultured Wenzhouxiangella sp.
CCACCTGCCGATCCATTGGGTCGAGTGCTTCGAGCGCTCGCTCGAGATCCAGGGCCGAGTCGTGATCGCGGGCGGTTGCGGTCGTTTCGATTTCGGCGCCCTCGGTCGACTGCTTTCGATGCTGGTCCATGACCTGGTTGACCAGGATGCGCCTGAGCCAAAAGCCAAACTGCGCGGCCTGGCGTAGCTGCCCGACGCGCTCGAAGGCCAGCACGAAGGCCGACTGCACCGCATCCCAGGCCCGCGCCTCGCAGCCGCTCAATCGCAACGCCAGGGTCCAGGCCTGGCGCGAATACTGGCGATAGACGTGCTCCTGTGTGCGACGACAGCGTCGCTTCAGGGCGGCCAGGGCCAGATCGTCGATGGGGCTCGTAAGGCTCATGTCGGTCTATAGACGCCCGGGCAGTCGAAAAGGTCGCAGCCTGCATGCCAGGTGCCCGGGGGACCCCCAAAAGTAAAGCACACTTGACATTGTGTAAAACTCACATTACATTATGTCAAACGAACTTTACATCAATCGGCCCGAGCCGACCACAGGAACGAGGAAACCACCATGTCATCGATGTCGTTTCAGGAAAAAAGCGCCTGGGGCACCCTGGTCAGCCTGCTGGTGATCGGTGCGCAGTATTTTTCATCGGTCATCAATCTCTGGCGCGGCGAACAGCTGCAGATGGCTTCGCTGTTCGGCCTGGCCGTGGGATTCACCATCCTCCTGGTCATCGTGCTCGTCGGCTTCCACATCATCGTGGCCGCCATTTCCGGGGGGCAGGACGAAGACGAGCGCGATCGCCTGATCGCCTGGCGGGCCGGACACATCAGCGGCATCGTGCTGGGGGTCGCCGTGGTATCGATCGTATTGATGATCATCGGCGGGGGCATGGTTGGTGACCCGCTGTGGCAAACACCGGTGATCATCGCCAACGGATTGATGGCCGCGATCTTCCTGTCGACCGTCGTCGAGCTGGCCCTGACCATCTGGTTCCACCGGAGGGGCGTCTGAGATGGGCGGGGCCATCCGCAACCGGGTGCGAGAACTGCGCCAGCGCGGCGAGGGCATGACCCAGCAGCAGCTCGCCGAGATCGTCGGCGTCACGCGCCAGACCATCATCGCCATCGAGTCCGGCCGCTACAGCCCGTCGCTGGAAGTCGCGCTGAAGATTGCGCATTCCTTCGGCCAGCCGGTCGAGGCGATCTTTGAACTGACGTCCGGGTCGAACTGAACAGACAACTGCCCTGCGTCGGGTATAGTCCCGACTGAGAGTCATTTCGGAGCAGCGCCATGTCCCGCGACTTCAACAATGTCACCGTAATAATTACGGGCGCATCCATGGGCGTCGGTGCAGCCGCGGCGCGAACTTTCGCCGGCCGAGGCGCCAACCTGGTGCTGATCGCCCGCGGCGAGGCGAAGCTGCGCGAACTCGAAAGCGAACTCGACCTGGGCGATCGCGTCATGCTCGCGCCGATGGACGTGACCGACCTCGACGCGTTCACGGCCATGCTGGCCGATGCCCTCAAGCGCTTCGGCTCGGTCGACGTGCTGGTCAACAACGCCGGCTACCACGCGCGCGGGCCGTTCGAGAATCTCGAGGTGGCCGATGTCGGCCGGATGATTGATGTCAATCTGAAGGCGCCCGCGGTGGCCACGCGCCTGGCCCTGCCTTACCTGAAGCAATCGAAGCGCGCGGCGGTGATCAACGTCGCCTCCCTGGCCGGCCGCACCCCCGTGCCGGGTTCGGCAGCCTACTCGGCCAGCAAGTTCGGGCTGCGCGCGCTGACCCTGGCGCTGCGCGAGGAAATGCGCGGCGAAGGCATCAAGTTCGCCAGCGTCTCGCCCGGCCCGATCGACACGGGCTTCATCATGGACGAGATCGACCGCGCCACCGACCTGACCTTCTCCCAGCCCATCTCGACCGCCGAGCAGGTCGCCGACGCGATCGTCGAGCTGGTCGACAACGCAACGATCGACCACCCCATGCCGCGAATCAGCGGCTACCTGACGACGATCAGCTACCTGTTCCCGCGCATCGGCCGCGCACTACGACCGATGCTGGAGAAGAAAGGCGCGCGCACCAAAGCCCGGCTCAAGCGCGAACGTTAGCGGCGAAAACGATCCAGCAAGCCGTCGAGCTCGTCGAGGCTCGTATAGCGGATCGTGACCTGGCCCTTGCCCGAGTTGGAATGCTTGACGCTGACCGGGGCACACAGTGTCTCGGTCAACTCCTGTTCCAGGCGCTCGATATCGGCGGACTTCGGCGCCGGCTTCGCCTTTTTCGGCTTCTCGCCGCCCTCGCGCATGCGCCGCACCAGGGCCTCGGTCTGGCGCACCGACAGGTCCTTGTCGATCACTTCGTGCGCGGCGCGGATCTGGTCGGCGCGCTCGAGGGTGAGCAGGGCGCGGGCGTGGCCCATGTCGATCAGCTTGCTGTCGACGAGTTCGCGCACTTCCGGCGCGAGCTCCATCAACCTGAGCAGGTTGGTGACCGACGTTCGCGAGCGGCCCACGCTGCGGGCGGCCTGTTCATGGGTGAGGCCGAATTCCTCGATCAGGCGACGGAGCGCCACCGCTTCCTCGAGCGGGTTGAGATCCTCGCGCTGGATGTTCTCGATCAACGCCAGGGCCAGGGTGGCCTCGTCGGCGATTTCGCGCACCAGTGCGGGAATCGTTTGCATGCCGGCCATCCGGCAGGCGCGCCAGCGCCGCTCGCCGGCAATCAGTTCATAGCGGCCCTGTTTCGCCAGCGGCCGGACCACGATCGGCTGCACCAGGCCCTGTTCCTTGATCGAGTCGGACAGCTCCTGCAGGCGGTCGGGATCCATGGCCGAGCGGGGCTGGTAGCGGCCCGGCTCGATGACATCGACCGACAGTTCCTTCAGCCCGGTCAGCTCGCCGCTGGGGCTCGCCTGCTCGGCGGCCGCCCGGGTCTTGCCGAGCAGGGCGTCGAGGTTGCGACCCAGGGGCTTTTTCTTGCGTGAAGCGGCCATCGGCTCTGGATTCCCTACACTCGTTGTTCTTCAGCGGCCAGATCCTGCGTCGTCGACGAGGGCGTACGTGTGGCCTCCCCCATACGCCGCAGGTATTCGCCGGCCAGGCCAAGGTAGGCCACCGCGCCGCGCGAGTCGCGGTCGTAGTGGATCACCGACTGGCCGTAGCTGGGCGCCTCGGCCACGCGAACGTTGCGCGGCACGACGGTCGCGTAGAGCTTGTCGCCGAAGTGCTCGGCGAGCTGGCGCGAGACCGCCCCGGAGAGATTGTTGCGAATATCGAACATGGTGCGCACCAGGCCCTCGATCTCGAGCTCGGGATTGACCGAGTCCTGGATCTGCTCGATGGTACCCAGCAGCGCGGTCAGGCCTTCGAGCGCGTAGTACTCGCACTGCATCGGGATCAGCACCGAGTCGGCCGCGGTCAGGGCGTTGAGCGTGAGCACGTTGAGCGACGGCGGGCAGTCGATGATGATGTGGTGATAGCGCGAGGCGGCATTCGCCAGCACGCCGCGCAGAACGCTGGCACGGTCATCCTCGTCCATCAGCGCCACCTCGGCGGCGGTCAGGTCGCCGTTGGCCGGCACCAGGTCGAAACCCATGGCCTCGACGGACACGACCGCCTCGGAAATCGCGCACTCGCCCAGCAGCACCTCGCACAGGGTGTTCTGGTCGTCGTCAAGCTCGATGCCGGAGCCGGTCGTTGCGTTGCCCTGCGGGTCGATGTCGATCAGCAGGACGCGGCGCTCGAGCTCGGCCAGGCCGGCGGCTAGATTGAGCGCCGTGGTGGTCTTGCCCACGCCGCCCTTCTGGTTGGTTACGGCCACGATACGGGCCCGTCGCTGTGTCATGACTTCCTCAGGATGGCCAGGCTGCGGGCACGATCCGCGCCGGGCACGTTCAGTTCGAATCTCGACATTGTACGCATCCGCCACCGCCGCGCACTCGTCTTGTTCGAGCCGGCCCTTCATGGCCAGCAGCGTCGCGCCCGCGTCGAGCAGGTGGCCGAGCTGCTCGACCAGTCGGGGCAGGGGCGCGAGGGCCCGCGCCACGACCTGGTCGGGCGGGGACTCGGGCCGGAACTCCTCCAGCCGCGCGTGAACCGGCTCGATGTTGTCCAGGCCGAGCTCGCGGCGGACCTGGCGCAGGAAGCGCACCTTCTTGCCGTTGCTGTCGACCAGCGCGAAGTGCCCGGCCGGGCAGGCAATCGCCAGCGGCACGCCCGGCAGGCCCGCGCCGGTTCCGGCGTCGACGATCTCGCGCCCCTCGATCCAGGGCAGGATGCTCAGGCTGTCGACGAGGTGGCGGTCGACCATCGCCGCCGGCGCGTCGACCGCGGTGAGATTATAGGCGCGATTCCAGCGCGATAGCAGCGCCAGGTAGTCGAGCAGGCGGTCGATTCGCCCCGCCTCGAGCGACAGACCGAGACCCGCCAGGCCCTGTTCCAGGCGCCCGCGCAATGCTTCGGCGTTCACGATTCGGCCCGCTCCCCGGATGCCGGTTCGCTTTCTTCGCCGGGCTCGGGCGCCGCGGGCAGGTCACGATGATGGTGGCAGGCGACCTGGTGGCCGTCGTCGAGGGTCTCGAGCTCGGGCACTTTCTCGGCGCACAGCTCGGTCGCGAAGGGGCAGCGCGTGCGAAACACGCAGCCCGATGGCGGATTCAGCGGGGAAGGCATGTCGCCCTGTATCGAGCGGCGCGCGCGGGCGCGCTCGCGCACGGGATCGGGAATCGGCACCGACTCGATCAGCGCCCGGGTATAGGGATGGCGCGGCTTGCGGTAGATGCTGGAGCGGTCGGCCAGCTCCATCACCTTGCCCATGTACATCACCAGGATGCGGCCGGAGACATGGCGCACGATCGAAAGGTCGTGAGCGATGAAGATCAGCGACAGCTGCAGCTTCTTCTGAAGGTCCTTGAGCAGGTTGACGATCTGCGCCTGGATGGAGACATCGAGCGCGCTGACGGGCTCGTCGCAAACGACCAGGCGGGGATTGACGACCAGCGCCCGGGCGATGCCGACGCGCTGGCACTGCCCGCCGGAGAACTCGTGTGGGTAGCGATTGATCTGATCCGGCCGCAGGCCCACCATCTTGAGAATGCCGGTCACCCGCTCGCGAATCTGCAGGCGCGACATCGACGGAAAGAAGGTCTTGAGCGGCTCGGCGACGATATCGCCGACGGTCATGCGCGGGTCGAGCGAGCCCTGGGGGTCCTGGAATATCAACTGGATTTCCCGGCGTTTCCGGCGCAGGGTCTGCTCGGTGGCGCGCGCCAGGTCTTCACCCAGCCACAGGATTTCGCCGCGACGGGCCCGCTGCAGGCCCAGCAACGCACGCGCGAGCGTGGACTTGCCACAGCCCGATTCGCCCACGATCCCCAGCGTCTCGGCCGGATAGACGTCGAAGCTCACGCCGTCGACGGCGCGGATGCGGTGGTAGTCGTGGCGAAAGATCGAACCGGTGTCGACCCGGAAACTCACCTCGAGATTGCGGACCTGGAGAACGGGGTTGCGCATCAGCCGGCCTCCGCTTTCGACGGCAGGGCCTCGAGGTGGCAACGCTTGAACCGACCCTCGTCGACCTGCTCGAAAGCGGGCAGCGCACGGCACTTGTCCCAGGCGTAGGGGCAGCGATCGCGGAAGGGACAGCCCTCGGGCACCTCGAGCAGGTTGGGCGGGTTGCCGGGGATGGCGTGAAGGATGCCGGAGTCGTGGCGGTCGAGCCGCGGCACCGAGGCCAGCAGGCCCTCGGTGTAGGGATGCTGCGGGTCGGCGAACAGCGGATCGACGCCGGCCATCTCCATCTCCTTGCCGGCGTACATCACCAGCACCCGATGACAGAGACCGGCGACCACGCCCAGGTCGTGGGTGATCAACAGGATGGCGGTCGAGGACTGCTCGGAGAGCTCGCCCATGAGCGAGTTGATCTGCGACTGTACCGTCACATCCAGCGCGGTGGTCGGCTCGTCGGCGATCAGCAGGTCGGGCTGGCACAGCAGCCCCATCGCGATCATCACGCGCTGGCACATGCCGCCGGAGAGCTCGTGCGGATACTGGCGCATGCGCTGCTCGGGATCGCTGAGCTGGACCAGGCGCAGCATCTCGACGGCGCGCTCTCGCGCCGGCTTCTTCTTGAGATTGCGGTGGTGGGTCAACACCTCGACGAGCTGGTTGCCGACCGTCATGTAGGGATTGAGCGAGCTGACCGGATCCTGGAAGATCATCGAGATCTTCGATCCGCGCACGCGGGTCAGTTCGGGCACGGACATGCCCAGCAGTTCCTGTCCGCGGAATTTGACCGAGCCGCTGGCGTGGCCGTTCTCGGCCAGCAAGCCCATCAGCGCCAGCGCCGTCTGCGTCTTGCCCGACCCCGACTCGCCCACAAGGCCCAGCGTCTCCCCGGGCTCGAGATCGAAGCTGATGCCGTTGACCGCGTGCACGACGCCGTCGGGCGTGCTGAAGGAGACGGTGAGATCGCGAACTTCAAGCAAAGCCATGGCAACCTCTCGGCAACCCCGGGATTTCCATCCGGAGGTTTTCCTGAAGCCTGAAATCTGAAACCTGAAACCTTGTCTTCATTGCCTGTCCTTCGGATCCAGTGCATCCCTGAGCCCGTCGCCCAGGAAGTTGAACGCGAACAGCGTCACGGCCAGGAAACCGGCCGGGTAGAGCAGCGACCAGGGCGCGGTTTCCATTTCCTGGGCGCCCTCGTTGACCAGCGCACCCCAGGAAGTCAGCGGCTCCTGCACGCCCAGACCGAGGAAGCTGAGGAAGGACTCGACCAGGATGACCTGCGGAATGGTCAGGGTGACATACACGATCACCACACCGAGCAGGTTGGGCACGATGTGGCGGCGGATCACCTGCCATTCGGTCGCGCCGCAGGCGCGCGCGGCCTCGACGAAATCCTTGTTCTTCAGGCTCAGCGTCTGCCCGCGGACGATACGCGCCATGTCGAGCCAGTTGATCGCACCGATGGCAATGAAAATCAGGAAGATATTGCGCCCGAAGACCACCATCAGCAGGATCACGAAAAACATGAAGGGCATGGCGTAGACCGCGTCGACAATGCGCATCATCACGTTGTCGGTCCGCCCCCCGACATAGCCGGCGAATGCGCCCCAGGTCACGCCGATGAGCAGCGATACCAGGGTCGCCACGAGCCCGACGAGCAACGAGATGCGCCCGCCGATCATGGTGCGAACGAACAGGTCGCGGCCGAGCGCGTCGGTTCCGAAAACGTGACCGTTCTCAAGCGACGGCGGCGAGGAGTAGTGATCCCAGTCGGGAATCTCGTGGTCCCAGTCCGACAGCATCGGCCCGAAAGTCACCATGATGATCGTCAGCGCCAGGATGCCCAGCGCGGCCACCGCCGCCCGGTTCTTGAGCAGCCGATGCCAGGCGTCGACGTAGAGCGAGCGCCCACGGACCTCGCGGGTATCCAGCGCCTGTTCGAAGGCGTCGCGCGTGGTCTCGTTCATGATTCGGTTTCACCCTCGTCGTAGCGGATACGCGGGTCGAGCCAGGCGTAGAGCAGATCGACCATGAAGTTGAACAGGATGATG
>CAZSGS010000117.1:0-7485 GCA_964606365.1 uncultured Wenzhouxiangella sp.
GGGGCGCTGTAGCTGCTCTTGCCCGACATCAGCGGCTGGTGGTCGCCGCCGTTGCTGTCCACGACCCAGAGATTGGAACGAACGCAGTCGCACATGACGTCGTGGATGGATCGCGTGTAGACCACGCGCTCGCCGTCGGGCGAGATGCGCACCTCGCTGGCGTACTGCAGGTCGAACAGGTCGGCCGACTGCAGGCGCTCGGCTTCTTCCTCGGCGAACGCCGGGGCGGCAAACAGATTGCAAGCGAGAAGCAGGTAAAGGGGAAGGCGAGGGGTTCGACGCATCGAAGGATCTCACGGGTTTCGGCGGAACCTTAAGTCTAACCGACACGCCCGATCCGGCGCCCGAAGCCGGGGCGACGGCGAGCGCCCTTCAGGCCGGCCGCAGCTCCGCCAGGCGGCTCGCGGCAGTCCCGAGTTCCTGCGCCGGAGCGCCCTGCACGTAGTCGGCGACCTCGTCGCGCACCAGCACCGGCACCTCGGCGGCGCGGGCGTTTTCGATGGCGACTTCCGGGTGCGCCATGACGATGGCCGCCCGCGTCCGGGGCTCGAGGCCGTTCTTGAGCAGCCAGCGCTCCAGCGCGGCGACCTGGGCGCGCGCCTGCGGCACGGGGTTGAGCATGGCGTTCCAGCTCGGTCGGCTGCCGCAGCCGGCGCGCCGGGCCAGCGGCCAGTGCTTCTGATCCGGCTCCACACGCACGTGGCCGGGCGTGTTCTTGACCTCGATCACCCACAGCCCCGTCGGCCCGGCGACGATGAAATCCAGCTCGCGTCGGCCGTTGGTCAGGGTCTCGTCGGGCAGATCGACGCGGTTGAGCACCACGTAGTCGTCGGGCAGGTTCTTGAGCCGCTCGAGCACCGCCGCCTCGCCCTCCACGCCGGCCAGGTGCCCGGCATCGACGGAACTCGATCCCGGCAGGGCCGTGAAGAAGACCACCACGGCGGCAATGCCGGCGAGCATCACCGCCAGCGGCAGGCTCCAGATGGCCGCGGCCGCCACGATAAACAGGCTGGCCGGCACCACCGCCAGCAGCCGGCGGCGGCGCAAGCGCCGCTGTTCGAGCAACTCCTGGCGATGGCGCTTCAGCGGGGGGTATTCGACAACGAAACGGGTATCGGCCATGGCATCAGCATATCGAAACGAGGCGGGGACCGCCGTGGCGAAGCGGAGCGGCTATCGGGATGAGTCGCGCCCGTCGTCACCCAAGCTGCTCGCGCGCGATTCCGCCAGGCCCAGCTCGTCGAGCACGTGGCCGGCCATGCTCTTGCCGGCTTCGTGCATGGTCAGGTAGGTGCGATCGGCGCCGGCGGCCTTGATCAGGTCGACGTGATCGGAATACAGCACGTGCGTGATGATGGGCCCCTCGAAGCCGCGCTGTCGCAGCTTGCGCGTGGCGATGAGCTTGGCCTCGATGTCGTCCATGGCCAGCACGACGACGGCCAGGGACCCGATGTTCACCATGCGCCAGAAGTCGGTGTCTTCGGCGTCGGCGAGAATGACCTCGCGCGCGCTCTTGGCGTGGCCGGCCACCCGGTAGGGATCGGAATCCAGGCCAACCAGGTTCCGAACGTGCGGGCTCAGCGCGTCATAGGCGGCCGTGCCGGTCCGGCCCATGCCAAAGACCAGGGCCCGAACGCGGCCGAGATCCGGCGGTATCTCGTCGGGATGGGCCGAGCGCGTCTCCAGGCGGCACAGCGTGCCCTCGAAGCGCTCGAATAGCCGGTGCGCCAGATGATTCAGGGGCGCGGCAATGGCGAACGACAGCGCCACGGTCAACGCCAGCGGTACGAGCCAGTCGTCCAGCGCCGGCACCCCGGCGGCAACGATCAGGCCGAACTCGCTGTAGGCGGTCAGCGCCAGGGCACCCAGGAAAGCGTTGCGGGCTCGCAGGCGGAACATCGCCAGCACGAAAAAGAACAGCACGCCCTTGAGCGGCAGCGCGAGCGACAGCGCCAGGGCAAACAGCCAGTCCTGGGTCGTCGGCAGCCCGGACATACCGATCTGCAGGAAGAACCCGACCAGGAACAGCTCCTTGAGACTCCATAACGAGTCCGACAACTCCTTCGCCCGTCGATGAGAGGAAAGCAGTACGCCCATGAGCAGCGCCCCCACTTCCGAACTCAGGCCGACCGCCTGGAATCCCATGCCGCCGAGGACCAGCGCCAGCAGCATGCCCATGAGCACGAGCAGCTCGTCCCGCCCGGTGATGTCGAGCAGCCAGTGCAGCACCGGCCGCAGCAGCGGCAGGGCCAACACCCACAGCGCCCAGACCGACGGCGTCTGGCCGCCCCAGATGCTGAGCACGCCCAGGGCCAGCACGTCCTGGATGATCAGGATGCCGATGGCGACCCGCCCGTGAAAGGCGGCCAGCTCGCGCTTGCTCTCCAGGATCTTGGCCGCCAGCACGGTGCTCGAGAACGCCAGGGCGATACCGATGAGCAGGGCGACCTCGCGCTCGAGGTCGATCAGGAAGTAGAGCGCCAGCGTGAAGATCACGACCGTGATCCCGAAGTGCAGCAGCGTGCCGCCGAGTACGTGCGGCTGGACAAGCTGGCGCAGCTTGAGCTTCAGGCCGACGGTAAACAGCAGCAGCAGTACGCCGAGGTGGGCTACGTGGTTGAGCACCTCGCCGGTATAGTCGGGCAACAGGCCGAAGCGCTGGCCCAGGAAATTGAGGCCGAACCCGGCGGCGAGAAACCCGACCAGGGGCGGCAGGCCGACCTGGCGCACGGCGAGGCCGAGAAAGAAGGCGAGGCCGATACAGAACACTTCGAACATGATCGATTTCCAGCAGGTCCCGGAGGCAGTTTAGTGGGTTCATCGGGCAGCGCAAAGGCCGCGGCGTGCACGGAATGAGGCTCATCGACATCATCCGCTCGTGCCATCGACGCCTGTTGGGCCGGCGGCAGTGTAGATTGCAGTATCGCCGGGTTGAAGATAACTGCAATAATTCAGGGTGGCAGCCTGACATCGCATCCGACCGAGCAGACGTCCGGTTCAACAGCATCCAACTCAAGGAGAAGCCCCGTGCAGCAAGAGACACCGCCGGAGACAGAAGAAATCACCGACGGCCTGGAGCAGGAGCACATCCAGTCGGTGATCGATGCCGTCGAGGCCCAGGATGCCGACCAGCTCAACGAGCTGCTCGAGCCGCTTCACGCCGCCGACGTCGCCGACCTGATCGAGCAGATCAGCCAGCCCGAACGCGTGGCCCTGGTCGAGCTTTGGGGCGACGGGATCGATGGCGACGTGCTCTCGGAACTCAACGAATCGGTGCGCGAACCGCTGCTCGAAGTACTGCCGGCGGAAGTCGTGGCCGAGGCGATTCGCAACCTCGACTCCGACGACGTCGTCGAGCTGGTCGAGGACCTGGAGGAAGAACAGCAGTCGCGCCTGCTCGAAGCGCTCGAGATCAAGGATCGAGTCGGGGTCGAGGGCGCGCTGTCCTACCCCGAATACTCGGCCGGGCGACTCATGCAGCGCGAGCTGGTGGCCGTCCCCGAGGACTGGTCGGTCGGCCAGGCCATCGACTACATCCGCGCCGACGACAGCCTGCCGGACCAGTTCTATCACGTCATCCTGGTTTCACCGGCCATGAAGCCGATTGGCTACGTCACGCTCGGCAGGCTGCTGTCGTCGCGCCGCGAGACGCTCCTCACCGAACTGATGGAGCCCAGCTTCCGCACGGTCAGCGTGGTCGAGGAATCCTCGGAAGTGGCCTACCTGTTCAACCACTACCACCTGATTTCGACGCCCGTGGTCGACGAGAACGGGCGGCTGGTCGGCATGATCACCATCGACGACGCCATGGCCGTGCTCGACGAAGAGCACGAGGAAGACATGTTGCGTCTGGCCGGCGTGGATGAAGACTCCAGCCTGACCGACACCGTATGGCAGACCACGCGCGGCCGCGCGGTGTGGCTCATGGTCAATCTCGTCACGGCCATCTTCGCGTCGCTCGTCATCAACATGTACGCCGACACGATCGATCAGATGGTCGCGCTGGCGATCCTGATGCCGATTGTCGCCTCGATGGGCGGCAACGCCGGCACCCAGACGATGACCGTCGCCGTACGCGCCATCGCCACTCGCGAACTGACCAGGCGCAACGCCATACGCGTGAGCTGGCGCGAGGTCACGGTGGGCGCCATCAACGGCCTGGGCTTCGGCGTCGTCATGGCGCTGGTTGCCGCGTTCTGGTTCGGCGTGCCGATGCTCGGTGTCGTGATCGCCCTTGCCATGGCGCTCACGCTCGTGGCGGCCGCGCTGGGCGGCATCGTGATCCCGATCATGCTGGAACGGTTCAACATCGATCCGGCCCTGGCTTCAGGGCCTTTCGTCACCACGGTGACCGACGTCATCGGTTTCTTCGCTTTTCTCGGGCTGGCGACCGTGGTGCTGCTCTGACACCCTCGGCCGAGCGAGTCGGTTGTCCTCGCGCTCGGCCTCCAGTTCCTGCTGGTGAGGTTCGCCGTTGCGGAATTCGAACACGGTCAAAGCCAGCCCGATGGCCAGCAGCGCAAAAACGATGATGGCCACGATCAGAAACATGCTGTCATTCATTGTTTCTCGCTCCTTGCCGCCAGGCTGGCGAGTTTGAAGTAGATCCCGAAGGCCAGGATCGAAGGCACCCAGATGGCGGCGAACAGGCCGTGCATCTGGTAGCCGTTGAACCACAACAGCCCCGAAACGGCGAAGGAAACAGCCACCGCCAGGAGAATGAAGAAATCGGAAAGCTTGAACATGGTGAAGAGACCTCCTTGTCAGGCGCGTGTCGAAAGCTGCATCAGAATTCGTAAAAGCCGACCGCGGCCAGCAGCAGCCCGCCGATTGTGATCGCCGCCGGCAGCCGGATTCCCGGGATGCCGAATACATCGATGAGGGACGGCACAGCCGGAATGAAGCCGACCAATGCCCAGCCAATGAAGAAGAACGCCACCAGCGCTCCACCTGAGCCGAGCCAGCGGCGCGGCGTCCATCTCGATCGGGAGACTGCGTTCATCGAATGCGTTCAGGTCAGGTCGTGGCGGAATGAACCTGCACGCTATCAAGCGCTACGCAAGGGAAAGTGAATGACGGCGGCCGGGCACGCCGGAGAATCGGCCGCGCCTGGCGGCCGATTCATACGAATATAGCGGTTGGATGGTCTGCGCTGGAGCTCAGGCAGTCAGATCGTCAACGGACGCATCGGGTGCGTTCTTGGCCACGCTCTTGATGCCATTGCGGCAACCCGACTCGGAATCATAGCTCTGGCTCGTACCGATGACCTGGCCATTGGAAGCCTTGAGCGAGAAGGACCATTTGCCCGACGCCGATTCCTTGCTCTCGAAGCGATCCTCGTGCTGCGAGTTCTTGCGCACCGATTCGATGCCGTTGGTACAGCTGGGCTTCTTGACGTAGCCCTCACTACCCAGAATGTTCTGTCCATTGCTCGCCTTGAGGCGAAAACGGAACTCTCCGGCCTTGTCCTTGTAGATCTCGAATTTTCCCGCCATGATGACCTCCCGTCGTCAGCAGGTTCGGCCGGCCCGATGCCGTCCGTCTGCTTATTATGCGCTCGCCGGAAACGAAGGGTGTTGACACCGGTCACGCGCCGCGCGCCCGAGCCACACGGCATTTCTGAAACCGGCGGGAATAAACCCCCACCGATGTTCGTCAATCTTCCTGAAAAGCGCCGAAACGGGCCTTTTGGACGTCCGAAGAGACGATTCACCCCTAGACGAGGAATCTGCAATGATATCGACCAAGAAATTGCTAGCTGCATTCCTGGCGTCGTTCCTGCTGATCGGCAGCAGCCACGCCATCCTGATCTCCGGTGGATTCACCGGCAACTGGTTCAACCCGGAAACCAGCGGCCAGGGCTTCCAGCTTCAGGTCATGCCCGACGGCCGGGCCGTCGCTTTCTGGTTCACCTACGACGCCAGCGGCAACCAGGTCTGGCTGACGGGCGAAGACCGCATCCAGGGCAATACGCTGGAGCTGCAAATGTCGCAACCGGTCGGCGCCAGCTTTGGACCGGGCTTCGACCCGGATGACGTAGAGCTGATCCCCTTCGGCACGGTCAACCTGACCTTCGAAGACTGCAATAGCGGCACCGCCACCTGGCAGAGCGACAATCCCGATTTCGGTTCCGGCGAGATGCCGTTGCAGCGCCTGAGCAGCTCTGCCGGCGTCAACTGCACCGGATCTGCCGCCGACAACAACAGCGGCTCGGAGCCCATCCAGGACTTCCGCATTTCCCTGGCTAACGAAGGCGTTCACCCGCTCGGATCCGGCCACGCTGACTACGAGTCGCGCCCGGGCGAGATCGAGTTCGAAGTCGAAATCGAGGACGTGCCGGTCGGAACCTACGCCCTTCTGGTCGACGGCATCGAACGCGGCAGCATCCAGGTCGTCCAGGACGACGACGAGACCGAAGGCGAGATCGAGTTCTCCGGCCCGATTTCCGACGACGACGATCTCCTGCTGGACTTCAACCCCCTTGGCGCGCTGATCGAGATCGATGACGCCGGCGTGATCGTCTTCAGCGCCGTTCTGGATCCGGAAGCCGCGCCTCCGGGTGGTGGTGGTGGTGACGGCGGCGGCAACGAAAACGCTCCGCCGTTCGGGAATTCCGAAACGGAAGTCGATTTCATCAACACGGGCATCGACCCGGGCGCCAGTGGGGACGTAGAGCTGGAGCAGCATCCGACTCGGGTCGACTTCGATGTTGAAATCGAGGATCTCGACGTTGGCACCTACGAACTCTGGGTTGGCGGCGAAATGCGCGGCGAGATCGAAGTGATCATGTTCGACGACGGCGCCGAAGGCGAACTCGAGTTCCGGAACCCGACCGTCCCGGGCAAACTTCCGCTCGACTTCAACCCTGTCGGTGAAATGATTTCCATCGAACAGGGAGGCAACGTATTCCTCGAAGTCCAGTTCCCGACCGAGCTGGGAACCGGCGACGACGACGATGACGGCGGAAACGACGATGACGAGGACGACGATGATGACGATGAAGATGAGGACGATGACGACGATGATGACGACGACGACGACGACGACGATGACGACGACGATGACGACGACGACGACTGATCTCCTCGTAAAGCATCTTCGCAGAGCGTGAATCGCTCTCTACCCGCCCGGTCTTCCGGGCGGGTTTTTTCTGTCGCCATCCTGCTAGAATCCGCTCAGAGATCTATTCGAATCTTCTCATGAAAGCGCTTCGCTCCACCGCTACCGCCCCGATCCTTATTCTCTTCGGCCTCTCCCTGGCGACCGGGCAACCAACGAATCTCATGGTCAGGCCGCCCCTGCAAACTTCAATGGCCGCCTCAATCCTGGCGGCCAGCGTCGGCCCGGGCGGCTTTATCGAAGACGATGCCGAGGATGACGCCGAAGACGACGCCGAAGACGACGCTGAAGACGATGCTGAAGACGACGCGGAAGATGATGCCGAAGACGACGCCGAGGACGACGCCGAGGACGACGCTGAAGACG
>CAZSGS010000118.1:0-7420 GCA_964606365.1 uncultured Wenzhouxiangella sp.
GGGTCAGTTCCGGATCCAGTTCCTGCGTGGCCGTCGCCTCTTCGGCGGCGTGGTCCCTGATGAACTCGGACAAGGCAGCGCGCATTCGCCCGGCCTCGGCGGACCTGGCCCCGGACAGGTCGTTGAGCTCGCCCGGATCCACGGCCAGATCGTACAGTTCGGGACGCGGGCCGTGAATGTACTTCATGTCGTCCTCGTAGAGCACCCGCAGTTCCCCCCAGCCGTGGGTGAGCCGGGGTGAAAGGTTCTCCGCGTAGTAACGGGGGCTGTAGCGCGTCGCGCCATCCTGGCCGTCACCGTTGTCCGTCCACATCGATGCAAGGGAATGCCCGTGCAGGTGATCGGGGACGTCCAGGCCCAGCAGGTCCAGTATGGTGGGCACGATGTCGACGATCCCGACCCGTTCCTCGACCACGACCCCGGCCTCCGACCCCATCCCGGGCGGCCGAATGATCAGCGGAACGTGCAGGGTGGAATCGTAGGCCAGCACCGCGTGGGTGACTTCGTTGTGCTCACCCAGGCCTTCTCCGTGGTCGGCGGTCATGACGATCAGGGTGCGATCCAGTTCACCCATCCGTTCGAGCTCACCGAGCAGATGACCGAGGCGCGAATCGGTGTAGGCGATCTCGCCGTTGTAGAGATCGGCGGCGTAGAGCTGATCGTAAGGCGGCGGCGGCTCGAAGGGCTGATGGGGATCAAAGTAGTGAACCCAGGCGAAGAACGGCTGATCCGAATCGGCCGTGTGTCGTTTCAGCCAGGGCAGCACCGCCTCGTTGACCTGGGCGGCGCGACGCTCGTCGAAAAACAGCTCCTCCTTGGGCGTTGTCCTGTTGCCCAGATAGTCCTCGTACATGCCGGTGAGGTGATCGTCGAACAGATCGAAGCCCTGGTCGAAGCCGAAGCGGGAAACCACCGGGAACGCGCCCACGGCCGCCGCGGTCGCGTAGCCTTGATCGCGAAGCATCTCCGCCAGCGTCAGATGGCGGTCGTCGAGCACGAAAAGCCCGTTGTCGCGGAAGCCATGCGCCGTGGGGTACAGGCCGGTCAGAATGGAGGAATGGGAAGGTGCAGTGATGGGGGCCACGCTCATCGCGTTGGCGAATCGAACCCCGTCGCTCGCCAGCCCATCCAGAGTCGGCGTGCCGATCGCGTCGTTGCCGTAGCTTCCGATGCGGTCTGCCCGGGTCGTATCGAAGGTGACCAGCAGGACATTCCAGGGCCGCTCTTCGCTGCAACCAGCCAGCACGAGCGCAAGCAGGCCCAGCATGGCCGGACGAAGCAATGGATGCGGCCGCGAATGCGCGCTCATGATTCGCTCAACAGCGCGTCGAGCTGCTCGACCGTGATCTCCGGCTCGGGCGGCACGACTTCGCGCAAACGGTCGAGACGCTCGGCGAACAGCTCGAAGTCGGCACTGTCGAGCAACTCCGACTCGACTTCGGCATACACCTCGCTGGTGTATTGCCGAAGATACGCCGCAACCACTGCCTCGAACACGTCATCGAAGGGCCGGGGCTCGAGCTCCTTGCGCCCCGTGACCTCGTAAAGCTCCAGCTGACCGCGAGCACGCAATGGCGCAACCAGCTCGCCCTCCTCGACGGACGATACGCGCTGAGCCAGCTTGGGACTGATCCGGCGCATCTGCGGCAGCGTGGTCCAGCCCAGGGCCTCGACCTCTCCGCCCAGTTCCTGCTGCAACGCGTCCAGACCGACCCCGCCCTTGTCGACCGCCTCTTCCAGGCGCGCCATCCGGCTCCTGGCCTCCTGCGGGCGATCGAGCCCAAGGCTCAGTCGCGACAGGTTCCACTGCACCGGCGGCGTGTACTGCCCGATATTGCTCCGGTAGTAGAGTTCGAGCCGGTCTCGGTCATCCGCGACCCGCTCGCGCAGCAGCCGCTGCCGCATCTCGCCGACCAGCGCACGCTCTTCCCAGGCGCTCACCTGAGCCGCCACGACCTCCCCGGAGAACAAGGCCTCGCGTTCGCAATACTGGTAGGCAAGCTCCTGGCGAAACTGCCGGTTCAGGAACTGCCAGGCAAAGTCCGTGGGAACCCCGCCGCCAAGACCCTCCAGAATGCCGTCTTCTTGCCTTGCAAGAACATCCCTGAGCCGTGCACGCAAGTCCTGCAGGCTCAGGGTGTAGTCCTCGGTCACCAGCACGGCTTCCTGCTCGGCACCCGCTTCGACCCATCGATCCAGATCCGCCCGGGTCACGATGCTCGCCAACGGAGACTCGTTCTTCGCCGCCAGCTCCTCGATCGCCGCCTCCAGCTTCTGCGAGCCCAGTTCATTCCTCAACAGGGGCACGGCCTCCTGCCGGGAAAGCCGACGCTCGGGGAGAATATCGTCAACCTGGAACAGGTGAATGCCGTCGGCGGTAACCAACGGTTCACTCGGCACGCCCTCTTCCAGAGAGAACACCAGTCGATCGAAGGCCTGCGGCAACTCGCCAGGCGTCACCCAGCCGATGCTGCCCTGCACGTGTCGACTCTCGGAATCCGATTCCGCCCCGGCCACACGCTGAAAGCTCTCGCCGCGCAGGATGCGCTCGCGAAGCGCGCGCATTTCGGATTCCGGATCGTCGATTTGTTCGCCAGACTCGCGGCGAAGATAGATGTGAAACGCCGCCCGTCGCTCCGGCGCCTGAAACCGGTCAAGGCGCTCGGCATAGGCCTGGTCCAGTTCCTCGTCCGACAGCCGGAGGGAGGCCGGCGCGACCTGCGCCAGGCAGGCGCGGACGGCAAGCTGCCGCTCCATCATGACTCGCGACCGACGGAAACCCTCACTCTGCGCCACTTCGGCCCGGCCGGCCCGCTCGAGCAGTAGCCGCTCGACCACCAGCTCGCGAATCAGATCCGCATACCAGTCATCGAGCCGAGTACCGGGCGCCGGCCGATCGTCGACGGGAAGGGCGAGAATGCGGGCATCCACATCGGCAATGGATACCTCGCCACCGGCGTAGCGCGCCAGCACATCCGGGGCGTCGGGCGTGCCCGAAGCAGCCTCGGGATCGCCCTGCCCTGCATCCTGGCACGCGCAAAGCACCCCCAGCGCGCCGAACAGCAGCGCAATCGACCTTGCCATGGAAACGAACCGATGCGTTCGAATTACTCGACCCCGAACTCCATCAATTCCACCGGCAGGATGTTGCCGCTGGCGCGAACCAGCGCGTTGTTGGCCTCGCCGAAATCGAAAGTACCGGTGAGATCGGGGCCCCCCTGTCCGCCCGTGTAGCCGACCAGGCCATGATAGCCCTGTCCGTTGGTCGTCCCCTGGCCCAGTCTCGGGACATAACTGTTGGCAAAGTCCGCGAACAATACATGGAAACTGTCGCCAGTGTAGTTGGCCCCGATGCCCGTGAACGTCACGGTTTCCGTGTTGGCCGTCAGCCCGTTTGTCCAGCTGCTGAAGATGGCAGTGGCACCGCCTCCGGTCGTCTGCGGCCCGTGCAACACGAACCCGGCCGAGCTGTTCGTCACGCCAGCGCCGGGAACCACGACCCCGACCACCGTACTGACTGTCCCGCTGGCCAGTACGGGAACGCCGGTATGCGTATCGAAGCGGTTGCCGACGAGCGCGCCGCCGCCGAAATCGATCGAGCCTGCGCCGTCGTCGTAGGTGATCGTGCCGACCGCCCGCGACCCGGCCTCGCGCCGCTGCCCCGACGCGGAGGCGTCGTTGCCAGCGCCCTCGGCTGCCAGGGCTTCACGGTAGAAACCCGCTTCGGCCCCGGCGCCGCCATCCTGCTCCCGATCCAATTTCTTCACCTGGAACCACAGTCCCCGGCGCTCCTCCGGACTCATCGCCTTCAAAACCGCCCGTCGCTCCGCAGGTTCCATGGCCCGCAGTTCGGCGACACGTTCTTCCATGCTTCCGTCCTGGGCCTGTAGCGGCGTCACGGCCAGCATCAGAAGAACGGTAGCGGCAAAAATTCTGATTGTCATTTCTGATCCCCTCGGTATGGCCCGGCGGATCCCGGGCGGGCGCCGGTTTGATTGCCGGGCACACTGGAAATGCCCCGCTCCAATGGAACGAAGGATTGCGCGTCAATCTAGCCGACGGCTGGGGTGCTGTCAACGCCGCGCAGGCGCCTGCTGGCCCACTAGTTGGCCTGCGCGAAGGCCGGCAATATCATTCTCGGGGCCAGTCCAATACAATCCCTCGCCGGACAATCCAATGATCCAGACCATCGCGTGGCAAAAGTGAACCGACCCTGGCACGGAATGACCAACCCCGCACCGACTACGCAGCGGGGCAGGCGCCGATCGCCATCGAACCCTGCGCGTCGACAAGCCGCTGGCGGCCGGCTGACCATGCGCTGCCGTCACTCTGGCCGCCTGATTCGGGCAACCCTGGCGCTGGGGCTGGCAACCGCCCTGCTGGCCTGCGGCGAATCGCAGGCGCCTGCCGAGGCCGTCGCGGTCTGGGACGGCGGCCGACTCGACCGGGCGACATACAGGGACTGGATCGAACTGCAGGGCGTCGAGCCATCCGCCGAGACCGTCCGCAATCTCGCCATCATCCGATCCCTTGCACAGGCGGCACGGCAGCGCGGCGTGGCAGACAGCCCACAGGTCGAACTGGCCGTCGAAGCCGCCCGGCACCGCATTCTGCTTCCGGCGCTCGACCAGCATCTCGATTCCAGGGTCGAGATTTCCGACGAAGAGATCGAATCACTGCTGCGCGAGAATCCGGACGCGTTTGAACGCCCGCGCAAACTCTTCCTGCGCGGCATCTACAAGCGCCTGCCCGAAGACAAGCAAGCGCGCGACGCCCTCCAGGCGCGGATGGAGACGCTGCGGGCGCAAGTTGTCGACGGCGCCGACCTGGCCTCGCTGGCCGCCGCCGAATCCGAATCCCAGAACCGGTTCCGCGACGGCAGTCTCGGCTATGTCGACCCGCAATCGCTACCGTCGGCCGTTCGCGAGAGCGTTGAGTCGTTGGCAGCCGGCGATATCAGCCCCGTGATCGAATACCGCGGCGGCCTGGCCTTCTATGCCTGCGAGAAGATCAAGCCGGCAAGCCGTCCCGGGGCCGACGAGGTTCGCCATCGCCTGCGCCAGAATCTGTTTCGCCAGCGCCGTGCCGAACTGGGTCGGCAACTCGCCGAACAGTTTTCGGAGCAACTTGAGGTTTCCGTGGACGCCGACCCGATTCTGATGGTCAGCGACTATGACCTGCCGGCCGACTGGCTCGACGCGCTGATCGAGCAGCGCCTGCCCGAGCGCGACCCCGACAGTCTCGATACGAACGAGCGGCAGCGCCTGCTGCGGTCTTGGGGCGGGCGCGTGGCCATGGCCGATCACGCCGAATCGCTGGGGCTGGCCGAGACCGAGCCGCAGGCCAGCGCGCTGCGCTGGCGCCATGACGAGGCACTGGCAACCGCCGAACTGCGCCATCGCGTCGATCAACGCCTGGAGGAGCCGGACGACACCGAACTGCGCAACCTGTTCGAGCAGCGAAGGCATCGCCCGCATCACCCCGGTGCCTACCGGCTGTCTGCCATTCAGTTCGCGGATTCGGCGGATGAGCTGAATGCAGCCACCCTCGAGCGGGCCAGGAGAGCTGTTGACGACATCGACGAGGGTAGGCTCGACTTTGCCGCGGCCGCCCGCGAGTTTTCACTGCATGCATCGGCCGACCGCGGCGGTGAACTGGGCTGGCTGACGCGGCAGCAACTCGGCGCCATCGACGTTCGCCTGCTCCGCCCCGTGCGCCAGCTATCGCCGGGCGAACATACCGGCCTGATGCGCCTGCAAAGCGGCCTGTGGCTGGTCAAGCTGCTCGCACAGCGAGCACCCCGTCCGATGAGCTTCGAGCAGGCCCGGGACCAGCTGGCCAAAACAGCAAGGCAACAGCAAATCGAGCGCCTCGAAGTGCAGGTCCGTGAACAGCATCAGGCCGACATCGAGCTGGAATTACGACCGCATTAGCATTAACCCGACGGATACTTCGGGGCAGCGCGCATTACGGGCGTGAAGCGCTTTCGCTCCCCACTGAGCGAAATGCTCTCGACGTAGTAGAAGTATTCCTGCCCAACCTCGATGTCTTCGTCCACGAAGCGGTAGTCGCGCGGCAAGTCGGTGGTGCCGCCGCCTTCCAGCGGCTGCTCGGTGATGCGCTCGAAACGACCGTCGCGGCGCTGTGACCGATAGACATCGAACCCGAAGTTGTCCGATTCGCTCGCCGTCGACCAGGTCACGGTGTTGCTCAGCTCGACGGGCCGTTCCTCGGGAACGACCGCGCAGCCCGCCAGTACCACGACCGAAGCGGCCGCCAGAAGCCTGCCCAAAGTCAGCATTCCCGCCATCGCATTGTGGCCCTACTCCGCCAGCGACAGGCGGGTCACCTTCTGGAACCCTCGCGGCAGCTTGCGGCCGCGCTGGGCGCGTTCGCCCCAGTAGTTCTCGGTATCGGCCCAGCTGAGCCTGAGGTAGCGCTGCCCGGCCCACACCAGGCAGTCCTCCCCGGCGGCGATGACGATCGCGCCGGCCACCTTTTCGCCGGCCTTCTTCGCCTTGGGCGGGATGTTGATGAGCTTGTTGCCCTTGCCCTTGGACAGCTCCGGGACTTCGCTGAGGTAGTAGGCCAGCAGGTAGCCTTCGGTGGTCGCGCAGACGATGACGGCCTCTTCGTCGTCAGCCACCGGCGCGATCGGCAGCGCGTCGGCGCCGGCCGGCACGGTCAGCATCTGCTTGCCCGCCTTCTGGCGGGTGTGGAGGTTTTCAAGCTGGGTGACGAAGCCGTAGCCGGCGTCCGAGGCCAGCAGCACGCGATCCTCGCTCGCGCCGATCGCCAGGCTGCGGAAGACGGCGTCGGGCTTGGGACTGAAGCGGCCGGTGAGCGGCTCACCCAGGCTGCGCGCCGAGGGCAGTTCGTGGGCGATCAGCGAGTAGCTACGGCCGGTGGAATCGAGGAAGCAGGCGGTCTGGGTGCTGCGCCCGCGCGCGGCGGCCAGGAAGCCGTCGCCTGCGCGGTAGTTGAGTTCCTCGGGCTTGATGTCGTGGCCCTTGGCCGCGCGCACCCAGCCGTTGTCGCTCAAGACCACGGTGACCGGCTCGGACGGCACCAGGTCGGTCTCCTTCAGGGCCTGGGCGGCGGCGCGTTCGACGATCTGCGAGCGGCGCTCGTCGCCGTAGGCCTCGGCGTCCTCGAGCAGTTCGTCGCGAATCAGGCGCGTGAGCTTCTTCGGCGAAGCAAGGATGGCCTCGATCTGCTTGCGCTCGTCTTCGAGCTTGTCCTTCTCACCCTGGATCTTCATCTCCTCGAGCTTGGCCAGGTTGCGCAGCTTGAGTTCGAGGATGGCCTCGGCCTGGGTGCCGGTCAGGCCGAAGCGCGCCATCAGGACGGGCTTGGGCTCGTCCTCGGTGCGGATGATGTGGATGACCTCGTCGATGTTGAGGTAGGCGACCAAAAGGCC
>CAZSGS010000119.1:0-4084 GCA_964606365.1 uncultured Wenzhouxiangella sp.
CCCGACTCCGGCGACAGCCCGCTGCAGCTGGCGCGGCGCCTGCGCCGCGTCATCGCCCGGCTCGATCACCTCGACCTGGGCGCCCCCGCCGACGCCAGCGCCACCGATCGCGAGGTCGCACGGAAGATGAGCGCGGCCGTGCGAAGACTCTTCGGCGACGAGGCGCCGGGCGTGGAAATCGTCGACGATCTCTCGGCCAACGCCACCGCCGGGGCCGACCGCATCCGGATTCGCGCCGGCGCGCGTTTCACCGATCGCGATGTGGACCAGCTGATTCACCACGAGGCCGGCATTCACGTCACCACCGCGCTCAACGGCCGCGCGCAGAGCGACTTGCCGATCCTCGCCGCGAGCCATCCGGGCACCACGCGAACGCAGGAAGGCCTGGCTGTCTTCGCCGAGTTCATGACCGGCGGCATGGACATCGACCGGCTCGGTCGCCTGGCCGACCGCGTACTGGCCATCCAGATGGCGGTCGACGGCGCCGATTTCATCGACGTCTATCAGCATTTTCTCGGACAGGGCGAGGCCACGGCCCAGCGGCAAGGCAGCGATCCGCAGCCTTCGTTACTGCAGCGCACGGCTTTCGAGCAAACCCGGCGGGTCTTCCGCGGCGGCGTTCTGAGCGGCGGCGCGCCATTCACCAAGGATGCCGTCTACCTCGACGGCCTGCTGCGCGTCCACGACTTCCTCCGCTCGCTCGTGGCCGCCGGCCGCGCCGACATCCTGCAGCTGCTCTTTTGCGGAAAGATCGCCCTCGCCGACATCCCGATGCTGTGCGAGCTGGCCAACATGGGATTGCTCAAGGCGCCGAAGTTCCTGCCGCCCTGGGCCGCCGACCGCCGCTTCCTGGTCAGCTACCTGGCCTACTCCGGCTTTCTCGGCCGGGTCCGCCTGGGCCGGGTACATCAACGCTACGCCGAGGTACTGGCCACCGCACCGGTGGCGAAATTCAGCTATTAGCCCGGCGCCGCCGCGGCATCATGCGCGTCATCAGCGAACGCAACGCCAGGGGCCGGATGGGCTTGTGCAGGAACTCGCAGCCGGCCCGCCGGGCAGCCTGGCGCACTTCGGCGGCGTGGTCGGCACTGATCAGGATGGCCGGGCGCTCGCAGCCCGCCTCGCGCAGGGCATCGAGCAGTTCCAGCCCGGTGCGGCCCGCGTCGAGATGAAAGTCGACGACCAGCAGTTCCGGCCGAAAGCGCTCGGCCGCCGCCAGCGCCTGCTCGGCATTGCTCGCCACGCGGACTTCAAACCCCCAGCCCGACACCAGCGTATCGAGCGAACCCAGCATGGCCGCCTCGTTGTCGACGATGAGTACGCGACCCGAACACGGCTCGGAACGATGCTGCTGGCGATCGGGCGCCGGTCGCTCGGCCCGGGCGCGCGGTACGTTGACCGCGAACACGGTACCGCGACCGGGCTGGCTGGCAAGCTCGATTTCGTGGCCGAGCAGCCGCGCCATGCGCTCGGCAATGGCCAGGCCGAGCCCGAGCCCCGGCGCGTGCTGGCGATCGCCCAGGCGCCGGAACTCCTCGAAGATCACCCCCCGATCCTCGGCGGTGATCCCCGGACCGGTATCCCATACCCCGATGAGCACCCGGTCACCCCGCCGCCGACAGCCGATCAGCACCTTCCCCTGGCGCGTGTAGCGCACCGCGTTGGAGAGAAAATTCTGCAGGATCCGGCGCAGCAACTGCGGGTCGGTTTCCACCCACAGCCCGGTCTTGACGCAGGCGAGTTTCAGGCCGCGCTCGCTGGCGAGCATCGAGAACTCCCCTTGCAGCTGCGAGAACAACTCGTCGAGCGGAAAGCGGCTGAGCCGGGGCTCCATGCCGCCGGCATCCAGGCGCGAGATGTCGAGCAACCCTTCGATCAGGTCTTCCGTTGCCCCCAACGCGCCCGAAATCTGGGCCAGCGACTGTCGCGACCGGGGATCGGATATGCGCCCCGTGAGGGCATGGGTCAGCAGTTGCGCGGCGTTGAGCGGCTGGACCAGGTCGTGACTGACCGCCGCCAGAAAGCGCGTTTTCGCCTCGCTGGCGCGCTCGGCGTCCACCTTGGCCTGCTCGAGTTCACCGGTGCGCGCGACTACGCGCTGCTCCAGGGTTTCGTTGATGCGCTTGAGCTCTTCCTCGGCGTGGCGAAAGGCGGTCACGTCGGTGAAGGTGGCCACGAAGCCGCCGCCGGGCATGGGATTGCCCCGGATCTCGATAATGCGCCCGTCCGGCCAGGGCCGCTCGATGCGGTGGCGCGAACCGGCGCGCTTGTGGGCCAGGCGTCGCTGGATCTTGCGCTCGGCATCGCCGCCGCCCATCAGGCCGCATCGGGCGTTGTGGCGCAACAGGTCGGCAACCGGGCGACCGACCCTGATCAATTCATCCGGGTAGTCGAACAAGGCCAGGTAGGCGCTGTTCCAGGCCACCAGGCTCATCTCGCGATCGACCACGCATACGCCCTGGCTCATGTTCTCCAGGGCGCCGGACAACACTTCGCGGCTGAAACGCGCCTGCTCGGCGGCCTGGCCAACCAGGTCGGCGACGGTATCCAGCGGCGCCGGCGTGCGCCGGCGTGCGGCATCCATCAGCAGCCGCGCCGAGGCCGAACCGACCACGGCGGCCAACTCGTGTTCGAGGCGGGCGGCCATGGCCCGGGCGTCGCGACGTTCGGCGAACAGCGACGTCAGCTGCTCCTCGGGCAGGAAACGCTCGGCCAGGCGATAGAGGATGTCCGGGCGCATCGGATCCTCCTGTTCGCTGTCCTGGCCGGGCGCGGCATCGAGCCGGACCCCGACCAGCGTCACGGCCAGGTTGACGGCCAGGCTGGCCACCACCGCCCGTGTCAGGGGCGCGAACGCATCCATGGCGAAGAGGTTCTCCGGCGCCAGCCAGGTCAGGCCCAGCGGGCCCGTGCTCATCCAGTCGGCCTCGATGCCGAAGCCGGTCAGCAGCAGCGGCAAAAACAGCACGTAGGCCCAGACACCCACACCGGCAACGATTCCTGCCAGGACGGCGCGCGCCGACAGGCCGGGCCTGTAGACGGCCAGGATCACCGCCGGGCCGAGCTGCGCCAGCCCGGAGAACGACAGGGCGCCGATATCGGCCAGCGCGTCGGCAACGCCGATCGAGCGGCTGTAGGCGTAGGACAGGAGCAGGACGACGACAATCCCGAGGCGACGCTGCTGGCGCACCGGAATACCCAGTTCGCTCACGCGGCCCCAGTGACGATTGAGCAAGGCGGGCGTAAGCCAGTGGTTCCCGATCATGATCGACAGGGTCAGGCTGGCCAGGATCACCATTGACGTCGCCGCGCTCAAGCCGCCGAGGAAGGCCAAAAGCGCCAGCCCCTGCTGGCCTTCGCCGAGCGGCAGCATCAGCACGTACAGGTCGGGCGCCACCACGCCTTCGAGCAGGGCATTGCCGGCACGCGCCAGCGGCAGTATCGGCAGGCTGATCAGCACCAGAAACAGCGGGAACAGCCAGCGCGCCGTGCGCAGGTGACGCTCCTGGCGACACTCGACGACGCCGATATGGAACTGGTGCGGGAGCGTGAACATGGCCAGCGCGCCCAGCAGCACAAGGGTCAGGAAGGAATCCAGGCCCGAGAACTCGGGCGAGGGAGCGCGTCGGGCGAACTCGCCGGGTCCGGAGAACAGGCCGAAAATCACGAACCCGCCGAGCGCCAGCATGGCGGCCAGTTTCAACAGCGACTCGAAACCCATCGCCAGCACAAGCCCGCGGTTGTGCTCGGTCGCCGCCGCCCGGCGCGTGCCGAAGAGCATGGCGAACACCGCCATGATTACCGCCGCGTAGAGCGCAAGATCCTGCCAGGCGGCCGATTCACCGGCCACGGCCCGACCATGGATGGCCTCGAAGCTCATCGCTACCGCCTGCAGCTGCAGCGAGATGTAGGGAACGATGCCGATGACGGCAACCCCGGTTACCACGGCGGCCAGCACCGAGGACTTGCCGAAGCGCGTGGCGATGAAGTCGGCGATGCTGGTGGCGTTGGTGGCCTTGCTCAGCGCCACCAGGCGGCGGAGAAAAGGGAAGAACACCACGAACAGCACGATGGTACCGATAAA
>CAZSGS010000119.1:4094-6996 GCA_964606365.1 uncultured Wenzhouxiangella sp.
AACGCGCCGCCTGGGTGGTCGTGCCGTAGAAGGTCCAGGCCGTGCAGTAGACCGCCAGGGAGAGCGAGTAGACCACCGGCCAAACGCCGCGCCAACGCGTGCGCGAACGCTCGCCGAACAGCGCGACGGCAAACAGCAGGCCCAGCCAGGCCAGCCCGGCGCCGATCAGCGTCAGCGTCGACACGGATGTTTCCGCAAGGTATGAGCGCAGATCATGCCCGACAGTTTAAAAGCATCAAGTTCGCAGCAGCGAAACTGTTTTGATCATTCGGACTTCTTGCCAATGCGCTCACCAATCAGCAGACACTCAGAGCATCGGCTCCCAAAAAAGAAGGGCCGGCAACCGCAAGGCGGTTCCGGCCCAAAATGGAGAGTCAAGCGGGACTCAGAAATTGATCGTGCCGGTCAGGGTGACCGTGCGCGGCGGACCGTAGAACGCGTTCATCACGCCTTCGAGTCCCAGCGTCGATTCCGAACCGTCGGGCGTGGCGAACACGTAACCCGACGTCTTGTATTGCTCGTCGCCGAGATTGCGACCGTGCAGGCCGATTTCGTAGCGGCCGTCGTTGCGCTTCCAGACCAGGTGCAGGTCGTAGAGCGAGTAGGCCTCCTGGTCGAGGAACCGCGAGGGCACCTCGAACTGATTGGTTTCGCCACGATAGGACCAGGCGCCGATGACCGAGAACATGCCGTCGTTGCCGAACAATCCCATCGGTACGTCGTAACGGATATTCCAGTGCCCGGTCCAGTCGGGAGTGTTCTGGAACACGCGCTCGTCGGAGACGTCTTCGAGCGCGGTCTCGCCGGTCGCCGGGTTGGTCACCGAGGTGATGAACTCGTCGTATTCGGCATCGATGTAGCCCAGGGTCAGCATGGTGGTCAAGGCATCGCCCGAGGTCGCCATGTTGCGGCCCAGCAGCGCGTTCATCTCCAGCTCGACACCCTGAACGGTGGCGGCACCGGCATTGGTGGTCACGCCCGCAAAGGTGTCGGAGACGCCGTCGCCGGTGGTGTCGACCCCGATCGAGCCCGGCACCTGGATATCGGTATAGTCGCTGTAGAACATCGCCAGGCTGGTGTTGACGCTCCCGTCGGCAAACGAGGACTTGGCGCCGATCTCCCAGGTATCGACCGTTTCGGGCTCGAAGCGCATGAACTCGAAGATCTCGTCTTCACTGACCGCGCCGTCGCCGTCCAAGTCGGGGGCCGCGGTGGTCAGGCCGCGCGGGTCGAAACTGCCGCCCTTGAAGCCCTGGCTCCATGATGCGTAGAGGTTGTGCTGGTCATTCGGCTGCCAGGCCAGGCTCGCCCGCGGCGTGAACTCGTCGAACGTTTCCGAGCCCTCGAAGTCCGAAGTCGTCTCGATCACGACCGGGTCCCCGCCGAAGTAGGAAGAGGCACCGAGCATGTTCTGACGCAGCACGCGCGAGGAGCGCTCGTCGCTGGTGTAGCGTCCGCCGAGAGACAGTTCCAGGCCGGTGTCGAGATCGAACATGCCGGCCAGGTCGAAACTGGCATCGGCGAACATCGACCAGGTCTCGGTATCGACATCACCCAGGGTGAAGGCATTGAGTTCGGGCGCGCCGATCACTTCCCCGGTCTGGTAGAGACGAACGTCGAAGGGCCCGAAGGCATTGGCGTCCAGGTAGTAGAATCCGGCCACGCCGGTGATGTTCTCACCCGAGTAGTTGAGCTGGAATTCCTGGCTGAACTGCTCGTTCTCGTAGATGGTGGCCACGTCCAGGTCGACCGGCGGCAGCGCCTCGAAGTCGATCTGGTTGATGGTGTCGTCGGCGCGCCAGGCGGTGATGCTCTTGAACAGCCACGCGGGATTGATGTCGTACTCGACCAGCAGGCTCAGGCCCTGCTGCTCGGTTTCGTTCTCGCCGGTCATGCCACCACGCGTATCGTAGACATCGTCGAGAACGGGCGCGCCCGAAAGCAGCCCGGGTATCAGGCGATGCCCGCCCACCGGGTTGGAATCGTCCTTGAAGTAGTCGCCGGACAGACGCACGAACAGATTGTAGTTCGGCGTCCACTCCATGCTGGCGCGCGCGGCCATCACTTCCTTGTTGTAGTTTTCCGTGCCCAGCGTCAGGTTCTTGCCGAAACCGTCGCGATTGAAAGTGGCCACGGCGCCGCCGACGGCCAGGTTTTCGCCGATCGGCGTCTCACCCTTGACCACCAGGTCGGCCTGATCGTAGCTGCCGACACTGGCGCGAACGCTGGCCGAGGGCTGGCGACCCAGCCGCTTGGTGACGTACTTGACCGCACCGCCGATGGTATTGCGGCCGTAGAGCGTACCCTGCGGACCGCGCAGCACTTCCACGCGCTCGACGTCATAGATGTCGAGTACCGCGCCCTGGGGCCGATTGAGGTAGACATCGTCGATGTAGATACCGACGCCCGCCTCGAAGCCGGCGACGGGATCCTGCTGGCCGACGCCGCGAATGAAGGCGGTGAGCGTATTGCTTGTGCCGCGCGAGACTTCCAGCGTCGTGTTGGGTACGACCTGGTTGAGGTAGGTAATGTCCTGCGCTCCCGAATCCTCGAGGCCCTCACCGGTAAGGGCGGTCACCGAGATCGGCACGTCGCGCAGATTCTCCGAACGACGGCGGGCGGTTACCTCCAGGTTGCCCAGGTCGGTGGACTCCTCGGCAGCCTCGTTCTCGTTGTCGTTGTCTTCGGATTGATCGTCCTGGGCCGACACAGCTGTTGTCATGGCCAGACCCAGCACGATCGCCAGGCTGAGCCTCGACAGCTTCAGCGAATGATTGGACAGCTTCAGCGATTTCATTTGATCTCCCTTGTTGCGAAGGCATGCTCTCGGTTTCATGGCACTCCGGGTGCTGGAGTGACCGACACGCCTTGCAGACTAGACAAGGCGCCGGTGACTGTAACT
>CAZSGS010000119.1:7006-7270 GCA_964606365.1 uncultured Wenzhouxiangella sp.
ACGCACCGGCACGCCCCTTGCCAACATGGCCGCGAATTCAAGCGGAAGCACCCAAAATGCTCAGCCTGTTCGGCCTGCTCGGGGGACTGGCCCTGTTGATCGTACTCGTGATGCGCGGCATGAGCCTTTTCGTGGCCACGCCACTTTGCGCGTTGCTGGTGGCGCTGACCAGCAACATCGCCCTGCTGCCACCACTGGCCGCCGAAGGCCAGACTGACCTGATCACCCAGTACATGGACGGCTTCACCGGCTTCATCGCCTCGT
>CAZSGS010000120.1:0-458 GCA_964606365.1 uncultured Wenzhouxiangella sp.
CGCCGCCTGCATCCGGACTGCGCGGTATCGGAGGCGGCTTCCTTCGAGCAGCTCCAGGACCTGCTCGAAGCGGACGCCGCCTTCGACCTGGTCCTGCTCGACCTCCACCTGCCGGGTCGGCACGGCCTGTCGGCGCTGGCCTGGTTGCGCGGGCGCTATCCCGAAATACCCGTGCTTCTGATCTCCGCCCACGACGACTCGCGCATCATCGAGCGTGCGCTGGCCGACGGTGCCGCGGGCTTCCTGTCGAAGTCGGCGGACTCCGAGACGATCGATCAGGCGATCGGCCGCGTGCTCGAGGGCGACACCTGGGTGCCCGCCGGGCTCGCGCCCCACGAGCGCTCGCGCGACGAAGCCGACCTGGTGCGGCGAATCGGCGAGCTGACCCCGCAGCAGTACCGCATCCTGCTGATGCTCGGCGACGGCTACCAGCGCGAGCAGGACCCCACGCGATGGGA
>CAZSGS010000120.1:468-7246 GCA_964606365.1 uncultured Wenzhouxiangella sp.
GCTGATGCTCGGCGACGGCCTGCTCAACAAGCAGATCGCCTGGGAACTCGACATCACCGAAGCGACGGTCAAGGCGCATATGACCGCCATCATGCGCAAGCTCGAAGTCTCCAACCGCACCCAGGCGGTCACCCTGCTCAACCGACTGCAGATCCCCCCGCGCGAACTGGACGATTCGCCCGAGTCGTAGAAGCACGCCCGGTACGGAACCAGTTCTGCCCCCCGGACAGCGCTCAGGAGCCGGCCGACGCCTCGTCGATCAGTCGACGCATCACCGCCCGCAGCGCCGCCGGTTTGACCGGCTTGAGCAAGCGCCGGAATTTCAGCGCAGTCACGCGCTCGAGCAACTCGTCACCGCGATCGGCGGTAATCACCAGGACCGGGATGGCCCGGCCGCTGGCCTCTCGGATGGCGAGCGCCGCATCCAGGCCGTTGTCGTGTCCGTCCAGGTGATAGTCGACGATCAGCAGGGCCGGCGCATGGCGCATCTCCTCCGCGGCCGCTGCCCGATCGGTGGCGGAGAACACCTGGCAACCCCATCGTTCGAGCATGGCGCGCATGCCGTCGAGCACGTCCGGGTCGTCGTCCAGGCAGAGCACTCGACTGCCGGCGAACTCGCGCGGAATCTCGGCCGCCTGCGGCACACTTTTCCCCTGGTCCCACTCGCCCGCCTCGGCCACCGGCACAAGGACGGAAAAGACGCTGCCCGTCCCGACCCGCGAGCGCAGATCCAGCGGCGTATCGAGCATCAGGCTGATGCGTTGGCAGATCGCCAGGCCCAGCCCGAGGCCCTGATCGGCGAAGCGCGACTCGTCCTCGCCGGCGAGGCGCTCGAACTCGTCGAACACGCGTTCGCGATCAGCTTCGGCGATGCCCGGGCCCGAATCCCACACCTCGATGACGGCCTTGTCGCCACGCCGACGACAGCCGACCAGGACGCCGCCTTCGCGCGTGTAGCGCAAGGCGTTGCCGACCAGGTTGGCCAGGATTCGCTGGAGCATTTTCTGATCGCTCCGCAGCCAGACCCGGCTCGGACGCAGACGCAGCTCCAGGCCCCTGCGACTGGCCAGCGCGGCAAACTGCCGCTCGAGCTTGCCGAGCAAGAGCTGCACCGGAAACTCCGACCAGCGCGGTTGCAGCGCGCCCTGGTCGAGACGGCTGATATCGAGCAGGGCCGAAAGCAGATCTTCGGCCACGCTCAGGCTGTGATCGACCCGCCGGCTGAGATTGGCCTCTTCGACCGGCAGTCGGTCGGCGGACTGGCGCAGCGTCGAGGAAAACAGCCGCGCGGCGTTGAGGGGCTGCAGCAGGTCGTGGCTGGCAGCCGCGAGAAAGCGTGACTTGCTCTCGTTGGCGGCCTCGGCCTCGCGTTTGGCTACCGCCAGGGCCTGCATGGCGTGATTGAGTTCCTGCGTGCGCTCGGCGACCTGCTGCTCCATGGTGCCGTAGGCCCGCTTCAATTCGCGCTCGGTATGCTTGAAGCCGGTGATGTCGGTGTAGGTGGTGACGTAGCCGCCCTGCGGCATCGGGTTGCCGCGAATCTCGATCACGCGGTCCTTGCTGTGCCGGCGCTCGTAAACGTAGGGTGTCCGACGCTTCATGTGATGCATGCGGCGATTGACGCCCGCCTCGACTTCCGACGGCGTGCCGCCGTGCCAGCGCTCGAGATTGAAGCGAATGAGCTCCTCCACCGGGCGGCCGATGTAGACCATGCCCGGCGGATAGTCGAACAACTCGATGTAGGCGCGATTCCAGCTGACCAGGCGCAGGTCGGCGTCGACCACGCTCACGCCCTGGCTGATGTGATCGAGGGTGGCGTCGAGCAGGTCGCGGTTGAACTGGATGGCGCTGGAAGTCTGCTCGAGCAGGGCCAGGACGTCGTCGGGCTGCATGCCGCTGCGCCGCAGTCCCGCGGCCAGTACCGTCCGCGCCGATGCCGAGCCGATACAGCCGGACAACAGCCTCTCGGTGAAGCCGATCAGATCATGGTCGGCGGGCGCCGCGTCCTCGACGATCAGCTCATCACTGCCCAGCGCGCTGGCAAAGGCGGTGTCGACGCGTTCGCGACCGATGAAGCCGGCGGCCAGCTCGCGCAGTTCACCGATGGTCACCGGGCGCGCCGTACGGCTGCCGAGCAGGCTCGGTATCACCGGGCGCCGGCGCCTGACCCACAGCGAGACGACTACCAGCGCGGTCACGTTTCCGAACAGGCCCAGCAGCGTGGCGCGATACAGGCCGGGCTCCAGCCAGGCCGGCCAGTCCGGGAGTATCGAGGGCATGAAGATCATCGACAGCCACACACCCAGGCCGAACAGCAGCCCGGCCATCGCGCCTTCCCGGCTGGCACCGCGCCAGTACACGCCGATGACCAGCGCCGGAGCGAACTGGATCACGGCGGCAAACGACATCAGACCGATTGCGGCGAGCCGGTCGGTGGACTGAAGGACCAGGTAATAGAGCCAGGCCATAACGGCCAGCGCCATGATCGTGATTCTCCGGGCATTGAGCACGACCTGGCTGAAGTCCCTGCCCCTGCGGGACTTCAGCCGAAGCAGCATGGGCACCAGCAGATCGTTGCTGACCATCGTCGCCAGCGCCACCGTGGCGACAATCACCATCCCGGTCGCCGCCGAGAAGCCGCCCAGGAAGCTCAACATGGTCAGCCAACCCTGCCCTTCGCTCATCGGCAGGGTCAGCACGAACGTATCGGCGTTGAAGTTGCCCGAGCCCAGCCGCTCCATGCCGGCCAGCGCGATGGGGATGACCAGCAGGGTGAATGCAATCAGGTAGAGCGGAAACAGCCAGCGCGCGGTGCGCAGGTCGCCTTCCTCTTCGTTCTCGACGAAGCTGACCTGGAACTGCCGCGGCAGGCAGAGGATGGCCGCTGCCGCGAGCAGGGTCTGGACCCAGAATCCCTCGGGCAGGGCAGCGGGCAGAAACAGTTCCCGGTACTCGGCCTGCGCGCCGATGCGCTCGACCATGCCGGCCGGCCCGTCGAGCACGGCGAAAAGCGCCCACAGGCCGACGGCGGCGAAGGCAACCAGCTTGACGAGCGATTCGAAAGCCACCGCCAGCACCATGCCGCGATGGTGTTCACTCGCTTCCAGGCGCCGGGCGCCGAACAGTACGGAAAAGACCCCCAGCCCAAGCGCGAGAAGAAGCGCCAGCGCCTGCTCGGACAGCCCGCCGCGGCCGTCGCTGATGGCCACCAGCCCCATGGTGACGGCCTTGAGCTGCAGCGCGATGTAGGGAATGGCGCCGATCACCGCCGCGACCGTCACCGCCACAGCCAGCGCGCGTGCGCGGCCGTAGCGGTGGGCGATGAAATCAGCAATCGAGGTCAGCCGCTGCTGGTGACTCTGGCGCAGGATGCGCCGCATCAAGTCGTGGCCGAAAACCAGGACCAGCACGGGGCCGAGATAGATCGTGGCGAACAGCCAGCCGTTCTCGACGGCGCTCCCGACCGCGCCGAAAAAGGTCCAGGACGTACAGTAGACCGCCAGCGACAGCGAATAGATCACGGCCCGGGTCCTGCCGCCGAGGGGAACCGCCGCGACCCGATCGCCCCACCAGGCAATCGCGAACAAGAGGCCGACGTAGGCCAGTGACAGGGCGGCGATAAGGGGCGGTGAAAACATCCGGGCCAATCGCGGGAACTGCCGCAATCATAGCAACTCGCGCGCGCCGCGCCGGCGCAGAACCCCTCGACTCGCACCGTCATCGACTAAAGTCGAAAGGCAGTCGGTCGATACGGTTGCTACATTCCCTTCGTGGTCAAACCAACCAAGAGGGAAACATCGACATGTCCGATCAAGCTACCCGCGATCGCTACTGGAAGGCCAATCTCAGGCTCATGGCGATCTGCCTGATCATCTGGTTCACCGTCTCCTACGGCTTCGGCATCCTGCTCGTCGACGTGCTCGACCGCTTCCAGATTTTCGGCTATCCGCTCGGATTCTGGTTCGCTCAGCAGGGTTCGATCTACACCTTCCTCGCCCTGATCTTCTTCTATGCCTGGCGCATGAACAAGCTCGATCGCGAGCACGACTTTCACGAGGAATAAGGAGCCGACATGGATCTTCAGACTCTCACCTATATCGTCGTCGGTGCCACCTTCGTGCTCTACATCGGCATCGCCATCTGGTCACGCGCCCACTCGACCGGCGACTTCTACGTAGCCGGCAAGGGCGTCCACCCGATAGCCAACGGCATGGCCACCGGCGCGGACTGGATGTCGGCCGCCTCGTTCATCTCCATGGCCGGCCTGATCGCTTTTCTAGGCTACGACGGCTCGGTCTACCTGATGGGCTGGACCGGCGGATACGTGCTGCTCGCCCTGCTGCTCGCGCCCTACCTGCGCAAGTACGGCAAGTTCACCGTGCCCGAGTTCATCGGCGACCGCTACTACTCGAGGACGGCGCGCGTTGTCGCGGTCATCTGCCTGATCTTCATCTCCTTTACCTACGTGGCCGGGCAGATGCGCGGCGTCGGTATCGTGTTCTCGCGCTTTCTCGAGGTCGACATTCTTACAGGCCTGCTGGTGGGCATGGGTATCGTGTTCATCTACGCCGTTCTCGGCGGCATGAAAGGCATTACCTATACCCAGGTGGCCCAGTACTGCGTGCTGATCTTCGCCTACACGGTGCCGGCGGTGTTCATCTCGATCCAGCTGACCGGCAACCCCCTGCCCCAGCTCGGCCTGGGGTCGACCGTCAGCGGTGCCGAATCGACCTGGCTGCTCGAGCGGCTCGACTCGGTCGTGCAGGATCTCGGCTTCGGTGCCTACACCGACGGGTCCAAGGCGACGATCGACGTGTTCTGCATCACGCTGGCGCTGATGGTCGGCACGGCCGGGCTGCCGCACGTCATTGTGCGTTTCTTCACCGTTCCGAAGGTCAGCGATGCCCGCCGCTCGGCCGGCTGGGCCCTGCTCTTCATCGCCCTGCTCTACACCACCGCACCGGCCGTTGGCGCCATGGCGCGCCTGAACCTGATCGAAACGATCTGGCCCGGCGGCACCACCGAAGAAGCGCAGCCCCTGGCCTACGAGGAACGCCCGGACTGGTTCCGGACCTGGGAAGAAACCGGCCTGCTCGGCTTCGAGGACAAGAACGACGACGGCCGTATCCAGTACTACAACGACGCCAGCGAGCAATTCGCGCCAAAAGCCCAGGAACGCGGCTGGGAAGGCAACGAGTTGACAGTCGACAACGACATCATGGTGCTGGCCAACCCCGAAATCGCCGGCCTTCCCAACTGGGTTATCGCCCTGATCGCCGCCGGCGGCATTGCCGCCGCGCTCTCGACGGCGGCCGGGCTGTTACTGGTGATTTCCTCGGCGGTCTCGCACGATCTGGTCAAGGGGATCTTCAAACCCGACATGAGCGAGCGCGGCGAACTGCTCACCGGCCGTATCGCCGCGGCGGTGGCCATCTGCATTGCCGGTTACCTGGGCTACAACCCGCCCGGCTTTGTCGCCCAGGTGGTGGCGTTCGCGTTCGGGTTGGCGGCGGCATCGCTGTTCCCGGCCATCATCATGGGCATCTTCTCGACCCGCATCAACCGCGAGGGCGCCATCGCCGGCATGCTCACCGGCCTGCTGTTCACCTTCGGGTACATCCTCTACTTCAAGGGCATCTTCATCACGCCCCTGGCGGAGAACATTCCCGAGAACTGGCTGTTCGGCATCTCGCCGGAAGGAATCGGCGTCGTCGGCGCACTGCTCAACGTGATCGTGGCCATGGTGGTCAGCAAGCTGACCGCACCGCCGCCGGCCGAGATCCGTCACCTGGTCGAGGATATCCGGGTGCCCGGCGGAACCCCGGCCGCTCTCGATCACTGAGGCTCGGCTCTCCCCCGTTGATCCTTCTCCCTCCGGAAGGATCGTTGTGGCCGGCAGTGCGAACTGCCGGCCTTTTTTTCGACCCAACGACAGGGATAATGTCCGCATGACACAGGTTCCCGCCGACATCACCGACTTTCTCGCCCGGGTCGTCCCCTTTGACGAACTGCCGGACGAGGTGATCGGGCACTTGGCCGGCCAGCTCCGGATTCACTATTTCCGCCGCCGTGACGAGATCGCGCGTTTCGACCCGCCCGGTCGATCCGGCCTGTTCATCGTGCGCAAGGGTGCCGTGGCCCTGGTCGACGAACAGGGGCATGCCCTCGAACAACGCGGCGAGGGCGAGTTGTTCGGCCACCGCGTCGTCTTCGACCCGCCGGTCGACCGCTACACGGTCCGGACGATCGAAGACAGCCTGGTCTGGGAGCTGGACCAGGCGACCATCGATCGGCTGCTCGAGCAGCACGCCGACGTCGCGCGTTTTCTCGCCGGCGGCCCGGGCGCGCGCCTGGCCGCCGGGGGCGAATCGGCCAGCGCCGATACCATCGCCGAGCTGTCGCTGCGCCCGCCTGTGACGACCCGGGCCGGAGAAACGATCGGCGACTGTGCCCGGCAGATGGCCGAGCACCGCATCAGCTGCCTGCCCGTGCTCGAGAACGGGCGCCTGGTCGGTCTCTACAGCTATGCGGACGTGCAGAGCCTGGTCGAGAACGAACGTCCCTTCTATAACCGCGACTCCCATTACCGCCTCCGGGCGGCCGCGGCCGTAGGCCCCGGCGATCACCTGCGCGTCGAACAGCTCGCCGCCGAGGAAGTGGATGTCCTGGTCGTCGATACGGCGCACGGCCATTCAAAGGGCGTGATCGAAATGACGCGCTGGATCAAAAAACACTACCCGGAGATCGAGGTCGTCGGCGGAAATATCGCGACCGGCGA
>CAZSGS010000121.1:0-7239 GCA_964606365.1 uncultured Wenzhouxiangella sp.
TGGCTTTTCCGGGTAAAGCTCGGTGCATTGCCCGCCTGGCCGGTCGAGGATATCGGAGCGCCGGGCCTCGCGCGACTGGCTGGCACGGGTCGGGGCGCCGAGGCAGGGCTGGTGGGGCGTGCTGGTCCACATCCATACCTTTGCCGTGACGATCGTCGACCGGGTGCTCCTGCTGGCCGACCGCGAGGACGAAATCGACGTCCGCTCCGAGGGCGTCGAGACGCTGCACGACCTGATCGACGAGGGCCGCGGATGCATGCTGCTGGGCTCGCACCTGGGCAGCTTCGAGGCCATTCGCGTGTTCAGCCGCCGGGCGCCGCCGCAGTACCGCAGGCTCAAGGTCGTGATGGACCGCAACCAGAATTCGCTCATGACGCAGATGATGGAAGAACTCCTGCCCGACATCCGCGACACCGTCATCGACGCGCGCCAGCCCGGCCCCGCCATCGTGCTCGAGGCCGGCGGCGTGATGGAATCCGGCGGCATGGTCGCCATGCTGGCCGACCGCACCTGGGCGAGCGAGCCGGCCGTCGAAGTATCCTTCCTCGGCCGGACGGCCCGGCTGCCGGCCGCCCCGCTGGCCATCGCCGACACGCTCGCTGTGCCGGTGGTGATGGTCTTCGGGCTCTACGAGGGCCGCGGCCGCTACCGGCTGGTGTTCGAGCGGCTGGCGCGCCCGGCCGAGCGCGCGACGACCCGCAGCGAGCGTCGGCGACAACTCGACGAGGGCGTGCAGCGCTACGCCGACCGCCTGGAACACTACGCCAGGCAATACCCGTACAATTGGTTCAATTTTTATGACTTCTGGTCTGCTGACACTGATCCTGCTCGTCGCGACGACGGCAAGCGCTGAAGCCGGCGGGACGCTGGACGAACTGGTTGCAGCGCTCGCCCCCGAAGGCGACCGCGCCGAGCTCGATTTTCGCGAAGTGCGCCATTCGCCGCTGCTCTCCGAACCGCTGGTGGTGACCGGACGGATGTGGCGCGATCAAGGCGGGCGGTTGGTCCGCGAAACCGTCGAGCCGCGCCGGGCGACCTATACGCTTACCTCGAGCATGATCGTGATCGAGCGGCCCGGGCGATCGTCACGCAACTACAGCCTGGCCCACGTGCCGGAGCTGGCGGTGCTCTACCATGGCCTGACGGCCCTGCTCGGCGGCAACGCCGATGCCCTGCGCGAACGTTTCGAACACGAGCTCACGTACGGCGAGTCCGGCTGGCGCCTTGAGTTGCAACCGCGCGACGATGATCTGGCCGAAATCGTCAAGACCCTGTCGCTGAGCGGCAAGGGCGAGCGCATCCAGCGCCTCGAGCTCGCGCTCGCCGAAGGCGAGACCATCGAGACCGAGCTGAGCCGCCGGCCGTGAGACACCTCTGGCGGCCGCTGCTGGCCCTGCTGGCGCTGGCCGCCGCCGGAGCGTTCACCCTCTCCGAACTCGAACTCGACTACCGACTCGACGCCTTCCTGCCGGCTGCCCGAACGGCTCAGCAGGAAGTCGTGGTCGACCAGGTCTCCGGCGGCGGCGCCGGGCGCATGATTCTCGCCGCCGTCGCAGGCGGCAGCCCCCCGGAACTGGCCGAAGCCAGCCGGCGCCTGGCCGAACGGTGGCGCCGGCTCGACGGCGTCGAGCGCGTCGACAACGGCGGCCTGGCGGGCGACGACGACATCCTCGAGAAGCTCATGCAGGCACGCTTCGTGCTGGCCGGGGACATCGCCGAGCGAGTGCAGGCCGATGCCGTGGCCGAGTCGCTCGAGGAACGCCTCTCCGACCTGGCTTTCGCGGGACGCCGCGCCGAGCGACTGGTCGCCCGAGATCCGCTCGGCATGGTCGAAGCGCTGGCCGCCGACCTGGCGAGCGCGGGACGCGCGCGAACCATCGACGGCGTGTGGTTCGACGACGCCGGCGAGCGCGCGCTCGTGCTGGTGCACTCCGCCCACGCGCCCTACGCCATCGACGAACAATCGCGCCTGCTTCGCGCCCTGCGCGCGGGCTTCGACGAGGCCGCACCGGATACCCTCGAGCTCGTACTGGCCGGCGCCCCCGTCATCGGCGCCGCCAGCGCCGAGGCGTCGCGCTCGGACGCCCTGCGCCTGAGCCTGTGGGGCAGCGCGCTGGTCCTGGTCGTGCTGGCATTCGCCTGGCGCTCGGCCAGCGCCATGCTCGCCGGCGCCGTGCCGCTGGCCGCCGGTGTGGTCTGCGGCCTGGCGGTCACCGCGCTGGCGTTCGGCCGGGTGCACGGCCTGACCCTGGCCTTCGGCTTCACGCTGCTGGGCGTGGCCCTCGACTATCCCGTCCACCTGTTCGGTCACGCCGACCGACGGGCCCTGTCGGCCACCGCGCGCAATATCCGCGCGCCGCTGCTGCTGGGCGTGACCAGCACCCTGGTCGCCTACGTCGCCATATGGCTGTCCGACAGTCCCGGCCTGGCGCAGCTCGGCGCCTTTTCGGCGGCCGGCCTGGCCGGCGCCGCCGCGGCCACGCTCTTGCTTCCGTCCCTCGACCCCGCCCTGCCGCGCCGTGCGCAGCCGACGCGGCTGCGCACGGTCAACTGGCCGGCCGTTCCGCTGCTGCTGGGCGCGGCGGCGCTGGGTTTCCTGCTCTGGCAGGGCGACGCGCGCTGGTCGAATGACCTGTCTCGCCTGAGCCCCGTCGACCGCGAACAGCTCGCCGCCGACCGCGAGCTGCGCAGCGCACTCGGCGGCGGCGACGTGCGTTACCTGGTCGCCGCCGGCGGAGAAACGCTCGAGGCCGCCCTGCAGGCGGCCGAGTCCACCGGCGAGCGGCTCGAGAAGGCACGCCAACAGGGCCTGATCGAGGGCTGGCAGACCCCCACCGACCTGCTGCCTTCCGCCCGGCGCCAGCAGCGGCGGCTGTCGGCCTGGCCCGAACCGGACGCGATGCGGGCACGGCTCGAGGCCGCCGAAAGCGGCTTTCGCGCCGGGGCCTTCGAGCCCTTCCTCGATGATCTCGCGCGGGCGAAGGAGCGTGGCCCGATCGAGCGCGCGTTCTGGCAGGGCACGCCGCTGGCGGCGCGCCTGGACACCCAGCTGCGCGAAACGACCGACGGCTGGCGCGCGATCATCGCCCCCGTCGGCCTCGACGATGCCCGGGCCCTGGCGCAGCTCCTGGCGCGCGGCGACGCCTCGGCGGAGCTGGTCGACCTGGCGGCGGGGTCGCAGGCGATGGTGGCGGCCTGGCGCGGCGAGGCCGCCGTCAGCCTGGGCGTCGCCGCCGGCGTCATCATCCTGCTGCTGGGGCTGAGGCTGCGCCGACCGGCCGAGATCCTGGCCGTCGCCCTGCCGCCGGCCGCTGCCGTCCTGGTCACGGCGGCGGCGATGAGCGCCTTCGACGGCGGGTTGAGCATCGTGCACCTCATCGGCCTGTTGCTGACCGCGGGCATCGGGCTCGACTTCGCGCTCTTCTCGCGCAGCTTCCGCGACGATCCGCCGGCGCTGGCGCGCAGCCGGCGCGCCATCAATACCTGCGCGCTGTCGACCGGGGGCGTGTTCTTCGTGCTCGGCCAGTCCAGCATCGGGCTGCTGCAGATGCTGGGCTTGACCGTTGCGCTGGGCATTTTGCTATCGTGGCTTTTTACCCGAATCGGGCAACCCCGGTGAGCGAAACCTTGACCGATATCGAATCGCGCGTACCGCATGCCGGCGCGATGGTGCTGATCGACGAAGTCGCCAGCCACGACGAGACGCGCATCACCTGCCACGCCCGAACCGGCCCGCTCGATGCCCACCCGTTGGGCCGCAAGGGTCTTCTGCCGGGCACTGCCCTGGCCGAGTACGGCGCCCAGGCCATGGCCGTCCACGGCAGCCTGCTGGCGGCCACCGGCGCGGCGCCGCGCGAAGGCCGGCTGGTGGCCCTGCCGGAACTGGAGCTTGCCGTCGCCTCGCTGGACGCACCGGCCGAGCTCACGGTTCATGCCGAGCGCGTCGGCGGCAGCGTCGTGGGCGAAGTCTACGAATTCCGCGTTCTCGCCGACGACAGGGAACTGGCTCGCGGCCGGGCGACCGTGATGTTCCCGGTGCCTGGAGTGGCCGCTTGAGCCGCGCCCGGAGCGGGCGCCGCCCCGAGACGAGTTGGGCGCTGGTCACCGGGGGCTCCGGTGAAATCGGCGCGGCCATCTGCCGCGCCCTCGCGGCCGACGGCCATCGCGTGCTGGTACATGCCGGGCGGGGCCTCGAGCGGGCCGAAGCCGTGGTCGGAGCCATCGCCGACGGCGGTGGACGGGCCGAGGCGGTGCAATTCGATCTCGCCGACGGCGAAGCCACGCGCGAAGCCGTCGCGGGGCTGGTCGAGACCGCGCCGCTGGCGGTGGTCGTGCACAACGCCGGTATCCACGACGACACCCCGATGGCGGGCATGTCGCCCGAGCAATGGCGCCGGGTCATGGCGGTCAATCTCGACGGTTTCTTCAACGTCGTGCAGCCGGCGCTGCTGGGCATGGCCCGGCTGCGCTGGGGCCGGATCGTCGCCGTCTCCAGCGTTGCCGCGCGCATCGGCAATCGCGGCCAGGTCAACTACGCCGCGGCGAAGGCCGGCCTGCACGGCGCCGTCGCCTCGTTGGCGCGCGAAATGGCCAGCCGCGGCATCAGCGCCAATGCCATCGCGCCGGGCGTGATCGATACGGGCATGCTGGGCGAGCTCGACCGCGAGCGGCTGCTGGCCGCCATCCCGGCCGGGCGCTTCGGGCGCCCGGACGACGTGGGGGCCCTGGCGGCGTTCCTGTGCTCGGAGGCCGCCGGCTACATCAACGGCCAGGTGATCGGGGTAGACGGCGCCATGGCGCCAGGCTGAGGAAGCACCCGCTCGGTACGTTTTTGGGACTCCCCGAGGGGGGATCCGTGACCATCTCGTCTGACTTGGTCCTTCAACCAATCGGCTGCACGATCCATCCATCCGGCGCAGGCTGGTGTTCGTCAAGTCCCTCCTGCAGGAGGGGGCTCGCTTTCGGCTTCTTCGTTGTCATCCTTCGCTTCGGCGGCCTCGGCGTCTTCTTCGCTCGCATCGTCTTCCTCGTCCCCTTGCAACAGGTCGCGCAGGAGGCTGCGGCCGGCTTCGCGGCGGCGCTCGCGCTCGTCGGGTTCGTCGGCCTCCCGGGCGGCTTCCCCTTCTGGCTGGCCCGCCTGGTCTTCCCCGGTTTCGGCGTCTTGCGACTCCGGGCCTTCGTCCTTGTCGCCCTCCAGCGCCTCGAGCAGGCGGCGGCCCAGTTCTTCGCGGATAACACCCTCGGCCAGAGAAGCCAGGTCGACGCGCACCGTCGGCCGGGTCAACTCACCTGAGATGCTCAGGGGTATCCGGCCACCGGTCGAGCGCCGCAGGGCCGACGGCAGGCGCTGTGTCAACTCTTCGCCCAGATCCAGCGCCAGGGCATAGTCGACGCGATTCGCACCCAGGTCGATGCGCCCCTGGCCGGTGGCGCCGTAACCGGCGGCCGACAGGGCCAGGTTGGGCAGATCGATCACGCCGTCTTCGATGCGCATGCCGCCGTCGAGGGTCTGGAAGCGCGTCTCGCCGCCGAAGGAGCGTGCGATATTGCCGAGGTTGTCGGAGGTGAACTCCTGCTCGATCAGGGCTTCCAGGTCCACGCCCTGGAGCACGCCCTCGGCGATGGCGAAGTTCCCGCTGCCGTCGAGCGAGGACAGCATCTGCTCGGGGCTGAAGCCGCTGAAGCTCACCTCCATCGTGAAATCGCCCGCGCCGTCGACCGGCGACTGGCCGGTGAACAGCGCGGCCAGCTCCGCCACGCGAATGCCGGACAGGCTGGGGCTGAGCACCACTTCGGGCGGCTGCCGGGTGAAGTCGACGCCGGCGCTGCCCTGGAACTGCCCGCCGAACAGGCGGGCGGTGAGCGGGTCGAGCGTCAGTTCGCCGCCGGTCAGCCGGCTGCGCGCGGAGACTTCGGTCAGGCGCGCACCCTCGGCCAGCACCAGCTCGTCCAGTTCGAGCGAGAAGGCGAGGTCGAACATTTCCAGGGCGCTGAAATCCTCGCCCGGCCCTTCGCCCGCGCCCGGGCCCGACTCGCTCGTCTCCTGTGCGCCTTCGGGCACGAGCCTGGTCAGGTCCAGTCGCTCGCCCGTGACCGCCAGCCGGCCGCCGATGCGCTCATCGATGGTGGCCTCGCCGTCGAGCATGAGCGCCTGACCGTTGAGCGAAAGGCGGGCCGACGGCAGGCTCGCGCGAATCACCTCGCCCAGGGTTGCGGTAATCGCCTGGTCGGCCGAAAGATCCGCCGTCAGGCCGTCCAGCTCGATGCGATTGGCCAAAGAAGACAGTTCGATGCGCAGGGGCTCGGCCATGGGGTTGAGCACCAGGCTCCCGCTGGCCTCGCCTTCGGCACCCGCCGCGGGAAGCTCGTAGTCGAGCGAGAAGTCCGACAAGGCGACCTCGCCGAGGTCGGCGGCAACGCGCACGGTGCCGTCCAAGGCCAGCGTCACCACGGTTTCGCCACCCTCGACCAGGCGACCGACGAGCGACAAGGGAACAGCCTGCCCGGCTTTGAAGGGATCGAGCGACACGCGATCGAGGCGCAGCTCGGTTCGCGTCCCGGCGGCCAGGTCGATCAGGCTCAGCACCACGTTGTCGAAGCGCACGGCGCCGGTACGAATCTGCGACAGGTCGGTCGGCTCGCCCGCATCCGGCGCGCTGTCGGAAGGGGCGAACAGGCCGTCGAGATTGCTGGCCCCGCCGCGACCGGTCACCACGTGCACGCCGGCGCGCTCGATGGTCACCGTCCCGACTTCGATTTCTCCGCGCAGCAGGGGCAGGACGCGCACCGAGGCGGTGGCGCGCTCGATGCCGGCCAGCGGCGGCGCCTGGTCGAAGCCCTCGGGATTGCCGACGGTCACGTCCCGGAGGTCGAGCGCCAGCCACGGGAAGAACTTGAGATCCATCGGCCCCTCGAGCTTCACCTCGCGGCCCAGCTGCGCGCTGGCGCGCGCGGCCAGCTCGTCGCGGTAGTCGTCGGGGTCGATCACCAGCGCGGCGATCACCACCGCCGCGACCAGCAGGGCGATCAGGATGAAGACCAGCAGAACGATCTTGCGCAACATGAATAGCGCCTCCGGGAGGATTCAATACCCGGAAGCTTACCAAATGCCCCGCCTGCGCACCCTTGCCGGCGGACACCGCCGCGCCACCTCGCGATGAACCCGTCTGGCCCCTCCGCCCAACCCAGTCCAGTCCCTAGTCCCTGGTCCCTGGTCCCTGGTCCCTAGAACCACTAAAT
>CAZSGS010000122.1:0-7217 GCA_964606365.1 uncultured Wenzhouxiangella sp.
GTAGCTGTGGCCGGTCACCCAGCCGACATCGGCCGTGCACCAGTAGATCTCGCCGTCGTGGTAGTCGAACACCACCTCGTGGGTCCAGCTGGCCCAGGCGAGGTAGCCGCCCGAGGAATGCAGCACGCCCTTGGGTTTGCCGGTCGACCCGGAGGTATAGAGGATGAAGAGCGGATCCTCGGCGCTCATCTCTTCCGGCTCGCAGTCGGCGTCGACCTGCTCGAGTTCCTCGTGCAGCCAGTGATCCCGGTCGCCGTTCCATGCGGTGTCGCCGCCGGTGTTGCGAACGACCAGCACCGACTCGACGCGCCCGGCTGCGTCCTCGTTGTCGAGGGCGCGATCGACGTTTTTCTTCAGCGGCGTGGCCTTGCCGCCCCGGACCCCCTCGTCGGCGGTGATCACGCACTTGGAATCGCAGTCGACGATTCGCCCGGCCAGGGCGTCCGGAGAGAAGCCGCCGAAGACCACCGAATGCACTGCACCGATCCGCGCGCAGGCGAGCATGGCCACGACGGCTTCGGGAATCATCGGCATGTAGAGGGTGACGCGATCGCCCTTGCCCACGCCCAGGCGCTTGAGCACGTTGGCGAAGCGACAGACCCGGTCGTACAGCTGGCGGTAGGTGATCTTCTCGTCGCGGTCCGGATCATCGCCTTCCCACAGGATCGCCACCTGGTCGCCGCGGGATTCGAGGTGACGATCGACGCAGTTGGCGCAAACGTTGAGCGTGCCGTCGTCGTACCAGCGGATATGCAGGTCGTCGAGATCGAAGTTGACGTCCTTGATGCGCGAGTAGGGCTTGATCCAGACCAGCCGCTGGCCGATCCGGTTCCAGAATGCATCCTCGTTGTCGCGAGCCTCGCGCGCGAGCGTTTCGAAGCGCTCGCGATCGACGTGCGCGGATCGCTCGATTGCCTCGGGGACGGGATGGAGCTGGGCTTTCGGGTGGTGCTCTGACATGGGTGCTCTTCCTCTTTGCCAATGCTTTTCGAATGCTTCGGAGTCAGTGTCCCCGAAGGCCGATGGCTTGTAAAGCGGGGGCTCGGCAGGCGTTCTACGACTTTGGTCTAACGACCAATGGCTAATTGCCCGGCGACCGGAATGAGCGAAGGATGATCGACGTTCACTTGAGAGCCTGCAACGAGAGGGAGAAAACCTATGTGCTTTGCACCGACTGTCGATTCCACTGAACCGCAAGGCGCCATACGCTGGCGCCGAAACCTGCTGGCGCTGGCCGTGGCGATTGCCTGTGCGGGCCCGGCCCTGGCAGACGACGGCGACCGGGTGGAGGAACTGGAGCAACGCGTGGCCGATCTGGAAGCCATGGTGCGGACGCTGCTCGACGAACGCCGGGGTGAGCCCGGCTCCGATCCCGAAGTGCAGCGGGTCGTCGAGGAATCCCGCGCCACCCGCGAGATGGTCGAAGACATGAAAGCGCGCGCCGAACCGGTGCTGGCCGCCGCAGAAGAGGAAAAGGCCGGTCCGGAGTTCTACTGGGGCGGTTTCATCAAGGCCGATGCCATCGTTTCCGACTTTTCAGAGGGCGAGGTCGCGCCGGGCAGCATCGGTCGCGACTTCTTCGTGCCCAGCACCATTCCGGTGGGGGGAGAAGGCGAGGGCGCCGTCACCGATCTCCATGCGCGCCAGAGCCGGGTCAATTTCGGCCTGCGCCACCAGGTGGATGAAAACAACAAGCTCGGTGCCTTCGTCGAGTTCGATTTTCTCGCCACCGCCGGTGGCGACGAGCGGGTGAGCAATTCCTACTCGCCGCGCATGCGCCACGCCTTCATTACCTGGAACAATTGGCTCGTCGGACAGACCTGGAACACCTTCATGGATGTCGGCACGCTGCCCGAGAGCGTCGACTTCATCGGCCCGGCCGGCAGCACGAGTTTCGGTCGACAAACGCAGATCCGCTACGACAACGGCAACTTCGCCATCGCACTCGAGAACCCGGAGACCACCGTCACGCCGTTCGGCGGCGGCGGTCGAATCGTCACCGACGACCATCTGTTGCCCGAACTGGCCGCCCGCTACACCTGGAAGGGTGACTGGGGCCACGTCCAGCTTGGCGGCATGCTGCGCCAGCTCGCCTACGAGGACGCCGAGGCCGGCATCGACGACGACGAGATGAGCTGGGGCGCGAGCCTGTCGGGCAAGTTCCCGATCGGCCGCGACGATATCCGCTGGATGCTGCACCACGGCGACGGCCTGGGCCGCCACATCGGTCTGAACTTCGTCAACGCGGCAGTGCTGACCGACGCCGGCGAACTCGAGGCGATCTCGACTACGGGTGGCTTCGTCGCCTACCGACACTGGTGGAGCGAACGCCTGCGCTCGACCGCGGTATTCGGCTATCTGGACGTGGACAATCCGGTCGAGTACACGGGAAGCGGCGTCAACAGCGGCAACTGGAGCGGCCAGATCAATCTGTTCTACGATCCGGTCGATTCGCTCAGCTTCGGTGTCGAGTACCTCACGGCCGAGCGCGAAATCGAGGCCGGCGACAGCGGCCGCCTGGATCGCGTGCAGTTCACGGGCAAATACAGCTTCTGAGCCCCGTGCCCGCCGTCAGGTGGACGAGGGTTCGTCCGTATCCCGCGGGGGTGGGGCGCCGCCCACCCCTGCGTGTTGCGGCCCACGCTTTGATCTCAGTGCGGTGCCGGGCAGTTCGAGCGCTGCGGCCCAGGCCGATCCCAGCGCGAGCCCGAGCGCGATTCCCGACGGCGCGGCCCAGCCGGCGACGACCGTGCCCATCGCGACGGTGCAGAGAATGAACGTGCCGGTTGCGGCACTGACAACGGCGGCATACCAGCCCAGCGCTCGCGCCGTCAGCGCCGTGGTGTGGATCACCAGAACGGCCGCCACGGCAACCGGCACCGACGGGAACTCCGCGTTGGGAACGTGACCCTCGAGCACGAAGCGGTCGAGAAAATAGGCGCCACCCGCCGCGCCAACCAGCCCGACGCCGACCCGCAGCGCCGCGATCCATCCGGCGCGCCACAGAACGAACCCCACGATCGGAATCGCCACTGCCAGCACGCCGGGCCAGTGAAACGCGTGCAATCCCGCGCGCGCAATGGCGACGGCCTGGTCCGTTCGAACATTGCCCATCCACTCGAGGACGGGAAAGTCGATCAAGGCCAGGCCCCGCACCGCCTGCGTCTGGCTGAATACCAGGCCGACGCCGCCGGCCGCGGCCAGAAGCACGAAGAAGCAGAGCGTCAGGCTCAGCCCCTGGGCCAGACGCGGGTCGAGCCGACGGCTGAGCCAGCGGAATCCGGGCGCCAGCACCCGAGCGACGTCGCGGGTGCCCGTCGCCCGAAGCGTCAGCCGGAACAGGGCCTGAACCCGGCGGCGATTCGCCGCGATACGCGCTGCAACCCACCGGATCACCAGGGCCAGGAGGAAAAGGATCAGGACCAGCAGCGCCGCGGTTCCGGTCACCTCCCTGATCAGATCCCAGGACTCCCCGAGTACAAAGCCGAGCGTGCTGAAAACGATCGCCCAGATCAGGCTCGCAGGCACATCGAACAGAACGAACCGGCGGTAAGTGAGCTGTGAAGCGCCCGCGAGAAAGGGCACGATCACCCGGGTGGGCGTCGATATCCGGCCGAGGACGATGGCCCATTCACCGCGACGCAGCATGAAGTCCTGCACTCTGCGGATCGACGGGCCGAGAAATCGCTGCAGCGGCTGCCATTCCAGCATTCTCGGACCCCAGCGGCGACCCATGTAGAATCCCGTGGCGTTGCCGGTGATGGTCGCGATCGTCACCACGCTCAGAAGCGGCAGCATGTCGATCTGCCCGCGCGAGGCGAGGATGCCGCCGGTGATCACGGCCAGCTCCCCGGGCGTGACGAAGCCGAGGAAGAATGCAGCCTCCGTCCAGCAGAATACCCCGATGAGGATATAGACGGTCAGGGGTGGAAGCTCGAACAGGAACTGGAGGAATTTTTCCATGGTTTACACCCGCCGCGTCAGCGACTACGGCCCCGAGCTGGTCCAACGGCATTCAGTTCGGCCAGATCGCCGGGCAGCTCGAGCAGGCGGGTCGCCCCGGCATCGAGCAGCTCGGCGCGCGCACCGTAGCCCCAGGTCACACCCACGGGTTCAATGCCGTTGGCTCGCGCCCCGATCATGTCGTACTTGCGATCGCCGACCATGACAGTCACGGCAGGATCGATCGAAAGCTCGTCGACAATCCAGCCGAGCAGTCCGACCTTGTCGGTACGCGTGCCGTCGAGTTCGCTGCCGAAAACCCCTTCGAGCCGGCTCTCGAGCGCGAAGTGTGCGACGATCCGCCGCGCGTAGACCGTCGGCTTTGATGTGGCCAGGTACAGTCGCGCACCGCCCTCGCGCAGCGTATCCAGGGCTTGCCCGATGCCGGGGTAGAGCGCGTTCTCGTACAAGCCGACTTCACCGAACCGCTCCCGGTATAGCGCCAGGGCACGATCGGCCAGGGCAGCATCCCCGTTGAGCAGGTCCACGAAGCTGGCATGCAGCGGTGGGCCGATGCAGTGGAGCAAGTGGTGTTGTTCGGGTACGGGGCGGTCGAGCCGTCGCAGCGCGTACTGAATACAGCGCGTGATCCCTTCGCGCGGGTCGGTCAGCGTGCCGTCGAGGTCGAGCAGAACGTTCAAGCCGGGTTCAGTTCCTGCGTGCTGCACGGGTGGCATCGGCGACCTCGGACAGCACCACCGACTTGCCGATCGGGAACAGCGCGATGCCGGCCAGTTTGACGTGCTGGATGCCGAAGGGAATGCCGATGATCGTGATGAACAACGCCAGCGCCCAGAACAGGTGCCCGATGGCCAGCCAGATGCCGGCGACGACGAACCAGATAACGTTGCCGATCACGCCCAGACAGCCGGTGCCGATGTCCTCCTTTCCGGTCAGTGCCTTACGGTCGACCGCCTCGCGCCCGAACGGCCAGAACATGAACTTGCCGAGCACGAAACAGGCCCGACCCCACGGGATGCCGATGATGCTGATAAAGGCGATCAGCCCGTAGAACCACCAGGCCAGTCCCATGAAGAACCCGCCGAGGACGAACCAGATCAGATTGCCGAAAAGTCGAAGCATGGTCAGTGGGGCTCCCGGTAGCGTGCGAATCGAATGTCAACTGACGTTGCAAACCGCCTGGCGTGACCCTGCCTGTGCCACATCGCGGGGACGTGCAGGATCAGTCCAGCGCAGTCCAGTCGACCTCGGGCAGGGCCTCGAAGGCCGGCCGCGCCAGGAGGTAGCCCTGGATCAATTCCACGCCCATATCCCGGAGCGAATGGAGTTCCGCGCGCGTCTCGACGCCCTCGGCGATGGCGCGGATTCCCAGGCTGTCGCATACCGACAGGGTTGCTTTCACGATGGCCTGGCGACTCGGGTTGCTGTCGATATCCCGGACGAGTCCCATATCGAGTTTGACCAGGTCGGTACGAAAGTCTGCGAGCAGGCTGAGGCCGGCATAGCCGGCGCCGAAATCATCGATAGCGGTCTTGAAGCCCTTCGACTGGTAATAGCGAATGATTTTGTCGAGATGAACGGGATCGTCGACGCGCTCGCCCTCGGTGACCTCGAAAATGATCCGGTCGGTGGGGAAGCCGAACTGATCCGCCGCGCGCAGTGTAGTCTGGATGCAGCGCTCGGGTTTGTAGACGGCATTGGGCATGAAGTTGATGCTCAGGTTGCTCTTCATGCCCAGGCGCGCTGCCCACTCGATGGCCTTGATCCGGCAGGCCTGGTCGAAGCTGTAGCGATTGCGGTTGTTCACCTTCTCGAAGACCTGGCCGGCTGGCTCTCCGGCTATACCGCGAACGAGCGCCTCGTGGGCCAGTATGCTGCGATCGGTGGTGTTGACGATCGGCTGGAACGCCATGGAAATCTCGAAGCCGGGGTCCGCACCTTCGGCGCAGATTCGGCAACCCGTGCGTTGCTGATTGGTTTCCGCCATGCAAGCAAAATTCGTTTCAAGGTTGAGCCCTTGAATTATGCCACAGGAGCAGCACACCGGTGCCCGGCGTTGCGCCCAGATCGTGGTTTCCGGGCTCGCGTACAAGGCGTGGAGCGAGAATTGTGCAGGGCACGGACTTGGCATAGGATGCTCGAATCCAAGGAAGGAGTGCCCGACGATGTCCGAGGGCAGTTGCATTGTGGCGCAGTTCCGGCGTCATGCCGAGCTGGAGGATCACGAAGTCGATCTGTTGCTCGCGCTCGAAGACGACGTGCAGGATTTTTCCGCCGGCACGATTCTCAGCGAGGCGGGTCGCGAGGCGGGTTGCTTCTTCAGCCTGCACAGTGGCTGGGCCTGTGCCACCCGGGTGTTGGCCGATGGGCAAAGGCAGGTTCTCGATATCTTTCTCGCGGGTCAGATCATGGGTATGCGCGACATCGGTTTCACGAAAACGCAGACCGAGTTGACCGCCCTGACGGACGTGAGAGCCTGTCCTTTTCCCAGCGAGTATCTGGACGAAGTGTTCGAGCGCTCGCCACGCCTGGCGAGGATCTTCTTCCTCAAGCTGGTGCGGGAACACGCTCTGCTGACCGAGCGGATCATCAATATCGGAAGACGATCGGCCACCCATCGCTTGGCCCACTTCCTGCTGGAAATGAAGGTTCGCTTGCACGTTCCCGAGCCGGCGTTCGAAATGCCACTGAACCAGGACGTGATTGCCGACGCCCTCGGGATCAGCTCCGTACACGTCAGTCGGACCCTGGGCCAGCTGCGAGACGAAGGGCTCGTACGTGTGGATCGCAACCGGGTTCTGATCGACGATCTGGACGGTCTGGTTGAACTGGCGGGCTTCGATCCCGCATATCTGGAGTGAATGTCGAGCGCAAGCCGGCAAACGGGCGGCGGAGCCGCGCCCCGGCGGTCCGCCGCTCGCTCGTCGTTATCCCTATACTGGCGGTCGACGACCGCTGATGAAGAAAATCAGGGCAACGACCAGGCCGATGACGAACAGGATCCACGCGATGTTGGTCGCGGCTCCGGCTACGCCACTCAGGCCCAGGGCGCCGGCAATGATTGCAATAACCAGAAATATCAGGGCCCATGAGAGCATGTTGGTTGTCCTCTGTCGGTTTGAAGGGGAATGAGAATGCTACGCGTAGGGCGGGGCGATTGTCTTTAACCTGTGTTATGGATATCCGGCACCGCGACGAATACACTAGTGTACCCCGTCACTCATTGTGTAACTTATAGAGCGCGCCTGAGCCGA
>CAZSGS010000123.1:0-7197 GCA_964606365.1 uncultured Wenzhouxiangella sp.
AGTGAAGCGCGAATCGAGCGTGTCCTGCAGCACGTCGCCAGCGTCGGCGCAGTCGGTAAGATTTACCGCATCGTCGTTGCCAGCGCTGGCAGCGGCGAAGTTGATGGCCGAGCCAGAGGCAATGGAGCCGGCCACGCCCTCGACCGCGGCTTGCGCGGCTTCGTCGGACAGGTCGATAAAGCGCGGCACCGCCACGGCGGCCAGGATGCCGAGGATCACGATGACGATCACCAGCTCGATGAGGGTGAAGCCACCCTGGGTCTTTTGAATGTTCATGTTCTGCATTTTTCAGTACTCCTGTTTCAGTGTTTGCTCGACTCGGGCCGCAGCCTTGTGTCGAAGTCTAGGGTTGCCCCTGCAGTGTCGAACCGGCCGCAGCCGTTTCGGCCTTGCGTCGGCGGGCAACAACCCATGGCCAAGTAGATGCACCTTTCGTGCCAGGTTGTCCGAGCGGCGAAAAACAGGGGATTTTCAGGCTTTTGGGCCGTGCCGGGAGCACTTTCCGACCGCGTTGTGACCAGATTTGTCAGTTTCTACGCGCGATTTACGTCGCCACGCCGTTGATCTGCTGGAGCAGCAGCGCACCGGCGGCGAGCAGGATGGCCAGGCCGACCAGCGCCAGCAGCGCGGCGGTGATTCGGGCGGCTCCGGGGCGCCCGGTACGCGCTTCGATGGGGTGCCAGCGGTTGCTCAGCGCCTCGAGGGGCTTGAGCAGGCTGGGACGCACGAGGATAACGAGACCGACGAGGAGGTTGAAGGCCTGCCCCAACAGCAGTGCCCAGGCCAGGATCGAAGCCGGGTAGTGGCTGGCGAGGATCGCGGACAGCCCGGAGCGGCCCAGTTGCCACAGGCAGAAGACGCTGGTCGTCGCGACCAGCAGCCCGAACAGGCGATGGCGGCGGTAGACGAGCCGTTCGATCTGCCACTGGCGGTCGAGCAGCCGCAGCGCCTCGAGCAGGCCCGCGCCGGTGCCGTCCGCCGGCCTGCCGCGGCCGGTGAGCAGGGCGGCAGAACCGGCGAGCAGGGCGACGGCCACCACGAGCAGCACGACCAGGACGGTCGATATCAGGATGGCCGAGGCGCTCATGCCGTCTTGACCTGGTTGCGGCCGGCGCTCTTGGCCGCGTAGAGCGCTTCGTCGGCTCGCGCGATGGTGCGGTGGACGGGTTCTTCCGGCTCGTGTTCGGCCACGCCGATGGAGGCGGTGCAGGTGATCGGACCCGCGGAGGTCTCGAACGGAGTGTCGGCAATCACCTGGCGCAGCCGTTCCGCCGCCAGGCCCGCCCCCGAGCGCTCGGTTTGCGGCAAGAGCAGGAGGAACTCCTCGCCGCCGAAGCGGCCGATGTCGGCGACGGTGTCGTCGATTCGAACCAGGTCGTCGCCGCCGCGAAGCAGGTCGACGGCGCGGCGGGCGAGCTGCGACAGGACTTCGTCGCCGACCTGGTGGCCGTTCTCATCATTGACGGTCTTGAAGTGGTCGAGATCCAGTACGGCGACGCAGAACGGCGTGCCGCTGGCGCGCGATGCGGCCGCGAGCATTTCGAGGCGGCTGATGAGCCGGCGACGGTTGGGCAGGCCCGTCAGTTCGTCGTGGTCGGCCAGGTGCTTGAGGCGTTCGCTGAGATCGCGCAGCTCGCGATTCCTGCGGCTGAGCGTTCGGCGCATCTCGGCGATATGCGACCCGAACCAGGCCAGCCAGACCATCAACGCCGCGAAGCCGGTCAGTTCGAGCACCACGACCTGGCTCGAACTGCCGATATCGCCGCCGATCAGGTCGCGCACGGTGATCAGGGTATAGCCGGCCACGGCGACCACGGCCACCAGCATGAACTGGCGATGACGCAGTTCGAAGGCGCCGAAGAAGGCGGCCATGATGAACAGCGTGAGCAGGATGGTGCGGCCGTCCCCGGCCTTGTTGATGATCCACAAGCCGATCATGACGGCCACCAGGATATGGGCGAGCGTCATGCTGGGGTCGCGGAAGCGCTGCGACCATCCGCTGCGCAGCGCCACGTGGAAGAACAGCTGGCTGGCCAGCACGATCAGGACGAGCGTGGCCATCTCGACCTTGCCCACGTCCAGCAGACCCAGGGTCCAGGCGGCCACGACGAGCACCGTGGAAACGGCCCAGGCCAGCATGGCCATGCGAAGCCGGTAGAGCCGGACGGTCAGCTTGTGGTCCGGGCCGGGCCCGGCCGGTCGATTCGGGCCGTTGTTCATGGTTGCGGGTCGGTCACTTCTGCTTCGGCGTCGAACGGTTGCCAGCGCCTGTCGTGCAGGGGTTCGAGGACGACGGCGCGGATGCTGTCCGATTGACCGCCGCGGCGGACCCGAACTCCCCAGTACAGGTCGACCGGCGCTTGTGCGGCTTCGACAAGGTACTGAGGGTGGCGGACCCGGTATCCAAGCCGGCCGGCCGACGATTCAAAATACCACGAGCCCGGCGCGATCTCCGCGCCGTTCGTCTCGACTTCGCCGATGTAGGTGGCCGGCGGCCGTTCGAGCAGTCGCATGGGGTTGGCGTCGTCCAGTTCGGCGACGGCCCCCAGCGAGTCGGTGACGATTCGCTCGGCTACGTGCATGCCCAGGGCCGAGCGCAGGGTGCCCACGGTGGCGGCCACGTGCGCGGCCTCGGCGCTGCCGCGCAGCGGCATCAGCCGCCACCACGCGCTCAGGAACAGCAGGATGACCAGGACGATGACGATGACCAGTTCGAGCAGGGTAAAGCCGGACTGATTCGCGCCTGCGCCGCCGGACTCAGCCCAGCGCCGCACTGCCGACGTCCCACATGGGAAGAAAAACGCCCAGCGCCAGGATGAGCACCAGGACGGCCAGGAAGACCAGCAGGATGGGCTCGATGTAGGCGCTGAGGTTGTTGAGGTCGTAGTCGACTTCGCGTTCGTAGTACTCGGCCGTTTCGTTGAGCATGGCGTCGACATCGCCGGTTTCCTCGCCGATGCCCAGCATCTGCAATACCAGCGGCGAGAACAGGCCGGTCGCCGCCGCCGTCCTCGATAGCGATTCGCCGCGCTCGACGCCGGTACGCATATCGTTGACGGCCTGGCCGATGTACTCGTTCTCGACCGCGCGGGCGGTCAAGGTCAGGCCCTGGATCAGGGGCACGCCGGAGCGGTAGGTCATGGAGAAGGTGCGGGCGAAGCGCGCCATCGTGCCCTGGAACAGGATCTTGCCGACTACCGGAAAGCGGAGCTTCAGGCGGTCCCAGCGGTAGCGGCCGTTGTCGGTCCGGATCCAGGACCGGAAGCCGAACAGCGCCCCGGCGATGCCGAGCAGGATGATCCACCACCAGTCGGCGGTGAAGTTCGATGCGCCGATGATCATGCGCGTCGGCAGTGGCAGCTCGGCATCGAAGCGGGAGAAGAAATCGGCAAAGGTGGGAATGACGAAGGTCATCAGGATGGCCACGGCGATGAACATGGCCGCGATCACCATGATGGGGTAGCGCAAGGCCTGTTTGAGCTTGCTGCGGAAATCGCGTTCCAGCTCGAGGTGGTTGGTCAGTTGCGAGAAGGCCTGCTCCAGGTTGCCCGAACTTTCGCCCACGCGCACGATGCTGACGAACATGGCCGGGAAGACTTTCGGGCTCTGCGCCATGCCGCTGGCCAGATCGCGTCCGGATTCGAGTGCCTCGACGACCACTTCGATGGCCAGGCGCAGCTGGCGATTGCGCGTCGATTCGCCGACGTTGCGCAGGCCGTGGATGATCGGCACGCCGGCCTTGCTCAGCGTATACATCTGCCGGGTGAACAGGATCAGGTCGTTGACGCCGGGCTTGTCCATGCCCAGGCGCTGGCTGAGCGAGACGTGCTCGGCCTCGACGCCGGGCGCCGAATCGATTTCGATCGGCGTGATGTCGAGCCGCATCAGCTGTTGCGCGACCGCGTCGGTGGACTCGGCGTCCACGCGGCCGTTGACCAGCTGCCCGCGCGCGTTGCGGCCTCGCCACTGGAAGGCGCTCATTCGATCCCCTCGACGTCGGCGACTTCGCTGGCGCTCGGCGGGTCCATCTTGCTGTCGAGCAGTTCGTCGAGACCGCCGGCCAGGCGGGTCACTTCCTCGAGCGACGTGATGCCGGCGCGGGCGTAGTCGAGGGCGCAGTCGATCAGCGGCCGGTAACCCTTGTTGTTTCGCGCCAGGCGCGAGAAGGCCGCCGTGTCCATGCGCCGCAGGGCGTCGGTGAGCTCGTCGTCCATCTCCAGCAGCTCGTAGACGCCGATGCGTCCACGGTAGCCGGTGTTGGAGCAGTAGGCGCAGCCGCGGCCGGCCTTGAATCGGATACTGTCGACTTCCTCGTCGCCCACGCGCGCCTTGACCCAGGCGAGCTGGCTGCTGTCGGGCTCGACCGCTTCACCGCAGGAGTCGCACACGCGGCGGACCAGGCGCTGGGCGATGACGCCGTCGAGGGCGGCGGCCACCATGAAGCCCTGCGCGCCCATGTCGACCAGGCGCATGACGGTCGCCGGCGCCGAATTGGTGTGCAGGGTCGACAGCACCAGGTGGCCGGTCATGGCCGCGCGCAGGCCAATCTCGGCGGTTTCGCGGTCGCGCATCTCGCCGACCATGATGATGTCGGGGTCCTGGCGCAGTGCGGTGCGCAGCACGCGCGCGAAGTCGAGGCCGATCTTGTTGTTGACCTGGACCTGGTTGATGCGCGGCAGCCGGTACTCGACCGGGTCTTCGACCGTGATGATCTTGCGCCGCGACTGGTTGATGTGGTTGAGCGAAGCGTAGAGCGTCGTGGTCTTGCCCGAGCCGGTCGGGCCGGTGACCAGCACCATGCCGGAAGGTCGACCGATCAGCGCTCGCAGGCGCGAGTCTATCTCCTTGGGCAGGCCGAGCTTCTCGAGATCGAGCAGGCCGGCGGACTGGTCGAGCAGGCGCATCACCATCGACTCGCCGTACTGGATCGGCATGGTCGACAGGCGGACGTCGACGTTGTGGTCTTTCACGCGCACGGAAAACCGGCCGTCCTGCGGCAGGCGCTTCTCGCTGATGTTGAGCGAGGCCATCAGCTTCAGGCGGGTGACCAGGGCCGAGGCGACGCGGCGACCTTCGATGATTTGTTCCTGCAGTTCACCGTCGACGCGCTGGCGGATGCGCAGCACCGATTCGTCGGGCTCGATATGGATGTCGGAGGCGCCGATCTGCACGGCGTCCTCGAACATCGATTGCAGCAGTTTGATGACGGGGGCATCGACCTGGCCTTCGTCGTCCTCGAGCTGGGAGATGTCGTAGTCGCTGCCCGACAGTTCCTCGCCGAGCTCCTCGGCCAGCGAGGAGATCTCCTCGGTGCGCCGGTAGACGATATCGATGGTGCGCACCAGATCGGATTCGCGCACGAGCACGATCTCGATCGGCTTTTTTAGCATGCTCCGGAGCGCGTCGAAACCGAAGATGTCGGTCGGGTCGGCCATGCCCACGGTCAACTCGTCTCCTTTCTCGGCCAGCACGATCGCGCGATAGCGGCGGGCGTGCGTTTCCGGCAGCAGCCGAACCGTTTGCGGCTTGAAGTTGTAGTGCTTGAGGTCGATGACCGGGATGTCGAGCTGGCGGCCGAGGAAGTCGAGCAGGTCGTCTTCGGTGACGTGACCCAGCTGCACCAGCACGCGGCCGAGCTTGTGGCCGGAGCGCTTCTGCTCGGCCAGGGCATCCTCGAGCTGGCGCTCGGAGATCATCTTGTGCTTGACCAGCAGGTCGCCGAGCCTGATCTTCTGGCGCGGCTTGCGAACGGTGCTCATTGCGGCTCTCCGATCAGGGGTTCCAGCGCATCCAGGCGTTGGCGCGCGAAACGCACGGCCCGCCCATCGTCGCTGTCGAGGGCCCGATTGTAGGCGGTGGCGGCCTCCGCGGGCCGGTCCAGGGACTCCAGCGAGGCGCCCAGGCCGATCCACACGGCGCCGCGTCGCGGCAGGATCTCGGACAGGCGGCGGTAGTGTTCGGCGGCAGCCTCGTGATCGCCCGACTGCCGCTGGGCGGCGGCCAGCAGCAAGTGGTGTGCGGGCGCGTCGGCCAGCGGCGGGGCGTGCTCGGCCAGGATCGAGCGCGCCCGGGCGATTTCGCCGCGCTCGATCAGCAGCCGGCCGAGCAGGGTGGCCAGTCGCTCGGGATTCGCGGCCTGCGCCAGGCCGGCTTCCAGGGCCTCCGTGGCCTGCCCGGGGAGACCGCGCTGAACCAGGGCCCGGGCGAGCAGTTCGTGGGCCTCGGTCAATTCCGGTCGCTGCCGGATGAGCGGGCGCAGGCGCGATTCGGCGCGCTCGACCTGGCCGCGGGCGAGCATGCGCTTGGCGCCGGCGAGCGCCTCGGCTGTCTCGCCGCCGTCGTCGCCGGAGCGCCGGATCGAGATCGTCGGCTCCGCATTTTGCGTCGCTGCCGGATCGGCGCCGCTGTCGGGCCCATCCTCCGGTCCGGGCCGGGGGTCCGGCGCCGCCTCCGAATCCCCTCGCGAAGCGCTTTCAGAATCGCTTTCCGGTTCGTCTTTCGATTCGTCTTCCGGTTCGGCTTCCAGGCGTGCCGCAGATGTCGACTCGGAACCCGGCGACCGACCCGCGTCAAGGTCGCGGTCGGGCTCGTCTGCGCGCGCGGTTTGCCGCGATGCTTCCTCGGGCAGGGAGGCCTCGCGCGTTTCGGGCTCGGCGGTGGTCTCGACGGGAAGAGCGGTGGCGGCTGCGCGGCCATCCGGAGGCGCGGTTGCCGGATTGATCTGCGTGCCGTCGACCGGTGCGGCCGGCGAGCGCGAGGCCGCCCCGGGCTCGGCCTGTGCGACGAAGGGCTCGGGCTGGCCGGGCCGCGCGGGCGGGTCGGCGCTGTCCAGGCTCAGGTGCAGCACGGCGCCGGTCGCCACGGCGGCCAGCAGCCACAGCGGCCAGCGGGGCAGGCGACGCCCGGGGCCGGTTTGCCGGGCCGCCGCGGGCTGTGGCGCCGCTTGATCCGGAGACGCCCGGCGTCGCTCGAGGTCCTTGAGCACGTCGTTGATCAGGCTCATGCGCCGCCTCGCAGCATTTCCAGCAGGAGAAAGGCGCCGACGGCGACCACGCTGAAAGCCGCGACCCGCGCCGCCGGCTGCAATCGCGGCCACCACGGCCGCCGGGCGACGCCCTCGGTATCGCCGATGGCCCGGCCGACGTCCCAGCCCTCGACCCGATGCCGGCCGCGTCCATAGGCCGAGAGCAGGGCCTT
>CAZSGS010000124.1:0-7141 GCA_964606365.1 uncultured Wenzhouxiangella sp.
GAGTAACTCGTCGAGCTCGGCGCGATCGTCGATCGTGGCGTCGGCGAGCAGGTAGTCGATATGCGAGTCGTGGCCCAGGATCTCCGCGCGCCGGGCGCGGAGCTCGGCGAGGCGCTCGATCAGGCGCCCGAGGTCTTCGTCGTTGCGGCGAATGTCCTGGTAGCGCGTCATCCAGGCGCGGTAGAGTTCGCGGCGTTCCTCGCGGTCCGGAAAGTGGCGCATGAAGGGGTAGAAACTGTGGGCGTGCAGGGTAAAGACCCAGCCCTCGCTGTGTCCGCGGTCGAGCGCCGAACGTCGCGCCAGGGTGACGAGGCTTTCGGGCAGGTCCTCGAGCCGCTGTTCGTCCTCGATGAGCAGCTCGTGACGGTGTGTCGCCGACTGCCTGATTCGGGCGTAGCGACGATCGAGATCGTCGATGCGCTGGTCGATCTCGGCGAGTTCCTCGCGATCATTCTCGCCCAGGTGGGCGCCGGCGCGAAGGAATCGGCGATGGGTTTCCTCGACCAGGCGGCGCTGCTCGGATCCGAGGGTCTGCAAGCGATCGCTCGCGTGAACCTGCTCGACGCGGTCGAACAGATCCCGGTCGTGAAGCACGCGCCGCTGGTGGTCGCCGAGCATACGCGTGAACGCGTCCTGGTCCGCTTCGGTGATCGATTCATCCCCCACGGCGGCCAGGCCGTACCAGAGTCGGGCGATGCGTGCGATGTCGCGCCCGCTTTCTTCCAGCGCCAGCACGGTGTTCTCGAAGTCGGGTTCGTCCGGATTGTCGCTGATCTCGACGATGCGCTCGTCGGCGCGTTCGACCGCTCGCTCCAGTGCCGGCAGGTAGTGCTCGGGGCGAATCCGGTGAAAGGGTGGCACGCCGAACGGGGTGTCCGGGGATTCGAGAATCGGGTTCTCGACCTGGGCGGTTCGGTCGACGCGTTCGCGTACCGCCCCGGGGCCCTGGTCCTCGTCCGGCTCGCAGGCGGTCAGCAAGAGGGCGCAAGCGGCCAGGACGAAGAAACGGGGAACGCGATGGTGGGAGGATGAGTTTCGGTTCATGGATCCGAATTTTACCAGCCGGGGTCGGCGCCCGCTCCGGAACTTGATATGCTGCCAGGCAGTGGAGAAGCGGATGGCCGCCATGACAGTCAGGAAATTGCTCGTTTTCGGTGCCACCGGCACCCAGGGCCACCCGGTGGTCGAGGCCGCGCTCGAGGAAGGCCTGGCCGTGCGTGCGGCAACGCGCGATCTCGACGAGGCCGAGGAAAAGCTGCCCGGTCGCGTGGAGAAGGTGCGCGCCGACCTGCTCGATGCCGAAGACGTCCACGCTGCCGCCGACGGCGTCGACGCGATCTTCTTTCACCTGCCGGTCATGCCCGACGAGCCCGAGGCGGAGAAATCGGTCGAACACGTGCTGGCCGCGGCGTCGGCGCAGGGTGTGGAACGGATCGTTTTCACCACCGGCGGCTACTGCGGTGAAGCGATGCCACCCGGGGCGTTCGTCGACGCCCAGCGCAGACTTTCCAGCCGGATTCTTTCCGCCGACGTCCCGGCCGTTGTCCTGCGGCCGACCCTCTACCTGGCCAACCTGGTCTGGCCGCACCTGCTGCGGGAGGTTCGCGACTACGGGCGACTGACGTACCCGCCCCTGGACGCCGAACGGCGGCTGAACTGGACGGCAACGGAAGACCAGGGTCGGATTGCCGTCGCCTGTCTGCGGGCGGACGTCGCGGGAGAGGCGATCGACATCGCCAGCCCCGAAGCGGTCACCGGCCCGGAGCTTTGCCGCCTTCTGGCTGGGGTCTATGGTCGTGAAGTGCACTTCGCGCCGCAGAGTATCGATGCCTTCGCCGATACCATGAGCCACCTCTCCGGCAGCGCGCACGTCGCGCAGCTGATCGCCGGACTCTACGAGGGCTACGCCAGCCTGGACGATGGCCCGCGGGTCGACACCGATGCCCTTCAGCGCCGGCTTGACGTTCGGCTTACCCCGGTCAGCCGCTGGGTTCGCGACCGGCTGGGCTATCTTCTGTCGCTCTACGGCTGATCAGTTTTCCCAATCGTCTTCGATGAACGAGTCATAGTCGGGCAGGGCGTCGTCGCCGTTGCTGACGGCGTGATTGCGACGCTGCAGCCAGCCGTCACGCATGAAGCTGTAGGGGTCGAAAGCCGACCGGATGTCGTCGTCGAGCGGCAGCATGGCGTGACGCGACTGGACGACGTTTACGCCGATGAGGCCGTAGGTGGTCTCGTCCAGGGCCCAACGCCAGGCGACGTCGGCGTAGCCGTCGGGTACCCGTCCGAGGCCGTCGCGCAGCGTCGATGGCCCCAGAAGCGGCAGGATGAAGAAGCGACTGTCCTCCCAGCCCCAGGCCGCCATGGTCTGGCCGAAATCCTCGTCGTACGACTCCAGATCGGCATCACTGGCCAGGTCGAACAGCCCGGCGACACCCACCGTGGAATTGATGAAAAAGCGCTTGAGCTGCGTGCCGGCGTCTCCCGGCCGTCCCTGCAGCACCAGGTTGGTCATGACCACGGGTGCCCGGATGTTGGTGAAGAAGTTGCGGATGCCGCGACGCGCCGGGGCGGGCGTGATCTTGCCGTAGCCGACCGCCAGCGGCCGGATCAGTGCGTGGTCGATGGCGGAGTTGAACTTGAACATGTTGCGGTTGTAGGGCTCCCAGGGGTCGCGCGGGTGGCGCTCCTCCGGCGGTGGCGCGGTCGTGGCGCATCCTGCCAACAGCAGTCCCGCCAGCAGTGCGATCGGGCCTGTCTTCATGATTGCTCCTTTCCGGGCCGATCACCGGAGTCGCTTTCCGCCCAGCCCAGAAGCGGCGCCACACCGGTCAGGCGGGCAATCACGCGTAGGCTGTCGGGTGGTTGTTCGAAGCACAGATCGCCGCCGGATTCCCGGGCGCTCGACTGCCACTCGAGCAGTAGCGCCAGCGCACTCGAGTCGACGCTTTCGACGCCCTCCAGGTTGACGACATGGGGCGATGAACGACGACCGAAGGTCTTGCGGTGACGGCGTTCGAGTTCGGTCACCTCCGGGGCCGCCAGGCGGCCGTGCAGGTGGATCGTGTCGTCGGCTACTTCAGTCATCGACTTCCACTTCGTACCGGCCGGTTTCGAGGCGCTCGAGGACACTCTCGAAACTCGATTGGCGAATCTCCTGGTCGATCTGCGAGCGAAAGGTGGCCACGTAGGAGATGCCCTCGACGATCACGTCGAAGACCTTCCACCCATCGTCGGTCCTGCGCATGACGTAGTCGACCGGGGCGCGTTCGCCGTTGTCGAGTTCGACGCGCGTTCGAACGCGCGTCTGGCGATCGCTGTTGTCGCCCTTCAGCGGCAGCACCTCGACGCGTTCATTGAGGTTGTAGTCGAGCAGCGCCGTGGCGTAGCGATCGAGCAACTGGTTGGCCAGGGCGTCCGAAAAGGCCTCGATCTGTTCGCGCTCCTTGTCGCGACCGTGGCGACCGAGCACCAGCCGGGCCGAATAGAGCTGGTCGATGGTGGGCAGCAGAATGCTCTTGACGTCGCGCCTCAGATCCTGTGGATTGTCGCGGTAGGCTTTCCGGTTGTCCTCGATCGTCCGGGCCAGTTCGTCGGTGGTTTCGGTGATGGTCGAAACCGGGTCCTCGGCAGCGAGGGCGGCGCCGGCGAATAGCGCCAGCGTAAACACGATTGCACGCATCATTGATCTCCTTGACCTTCGTTCTCGTCGTCGCTGTTGAACATGTATCGGCTGATGAGCTGTTCGAGCACCATGGCCGAACTGGTGATCAGGATACGGTCCCCTTCCTGCAGGGCTTCGGGTGATCCGCCGGGCTCGAGTCCGACGTACTGGTCGCCCAGAATGCCGCTGGTGAGAATCGAGGCCGAGCTGTCTTCGGGCAGGTTGTCGTACTCCTGGCTGATCCGCAGCGTCACTTTGGCCTCGAAGGTTTCGGGGTCGAGTTCGATCGACTCGACCATGCCGATGGGCACGCCGCCCATGCTGACCGTGGCCCGCGGCTTGAGGCCGCCGACGTTCGAGAAGCTGGCCTGCAGTTCGTAGCTTTCGCCCGATACCACGCCCCGATCGGTGGCGTGCAGCGCCAGGAAGACCAGTGCGGCAATGGCGAGCAGCAGGAAAAGGCCGGCGGTCAGTTCGATCTGGTGAGAAGATTTCATGGTTTTTGCGTCTTTAGAGCATGAATGCCGAAAGGATGAAGTCCAGCACGAGTACCGAAATGGCCGTGGCGATGACGGTCTGGGTGGTGGCCAGGGCGACGCCTTCGCTGGTCGGGCGGGCCGACCAGCCGAACCAAACCGCCAACCAGGCGGCGACGAAGCCGAAGAAGACGGCCTTGAGCATGCCGCCGCCGAAGTCGCGCACCAGCTCCACCGAGGACTGCATGTTCGCCCAGAAGGTGATGGGGTCGCTGCCCATCAGGAAGACGGCGAAGAAAATGCCGCCGACGAGCGCCGTGAGGTTGAAGACCAGCACCAGCGCGGGCAGGGCGATCATCCCGGCGAGCAGGCGCGGCTGGACGATGCGCTCCATTGGGTCGATGGCCATCAGGTCGAGTGCGTCGAGCTGCTCGGTGGCGCGCATCAGGCCGATCTCGGCGGTAATGGACGTGCCGGCTCGGCCGGCGAACAGCAGCGCGGCGAGCACCGGACCGAGCTCGCGAAACAGCGACAGCGCGAGCACGGTCGAGACCGCGTCGGCGGCGCCGAAGCGCGTCAGGGTGTCGTAGGTCTGCAGGGTCAGGACCAGGCCGACGAAGAAGCCGCTGATGACGATGATGACCAGCGAACGCACCCCGGCGAAGTAGACCTGACGCAGGATCTCGGCCAGTTGCCTCGGGCCGAAGCGCATGCGCGAGAAGGCGGTGAGCAGGAAAAGCCCCGCTTTTCCGAACTCGCGCACGGGTGCGGCGAAGGGTATGCGTGAAGCGTTTTCGCTCATGCCCTGTCTCCGTACCCCAGCAGCTGTTCGGCCAGTCCGGCGGCGGGATAATGAAACGGAACGGGGCCGTCGGGTTCGCCGCGCATGAACTGGTGCACCAGCGGATTGTCGCTTTCGTCGAGTTGCCGTGGGGTTCCCCTGGCGATGAGGCGACGGTCGGCGATGATGCAGGCGTGATCGGCCAGGCGGGCAATTTCGCGCACATCGTGGGTGATCACCACGCTGGTGGTGCCAAGCGCGCCGTTGATATCGCGAATCAGGCGCAGCGATACGCCCAGGGAGATCGGGTCGAGGCCGGCAAAGGGTTCGTCGTAGATCATGACACCCGGGTCGAGCGCCATGGCGCGGGCGGTCGCCACGCGGCGTTTCATGCCGCCGGACAGTTCAGCCGGATAGAGGTCGGCCGCGCCGCGCAGCCCCACCATTTCGAGCTTCATCAGCACCAGGCGGCGGATCAGCGATTCGGGCAGCCTGGTGTGCTCGCGCAACGGCAGGGCGACGTTGTCGAAACTGGTCAGGTCGGTGAACAGCGCGCCATTCTGCAACAGCACGCCGATATCGCGGCGCAGTCGTCCCAGCGCCTTGCCGCCGAGGCGGTCGACGCGGGTGTCGCCGAGCCAGACCGCTCCGCTGTCGGGCTTGAGCTGGCCGGTGACCAGCCGCAGGATCGTCGTCTTGCCCGCGCCGCTCGGCCCGAGTACGGCCGTCACCTTTCCGGTGGGGATATCGAGATCGAGATTCTCGAGCACGATACGCCCGCCCAGACGCACTGTGACGCCGCGGAGCGAGATGGCTGTGGAGGAATGTCCGGTCATATTGTCGCTATTATCCCGACCTGTTCGTGATCCGACCGCGAAGAAGCCGACAAGTTTAGGTCTATCCTGCCGTGAACTGCCGCGCCAACGATGGTTCAGAGGATATAACGACTTAGATCCTCGTTTCCTGCCAGGTCCTTGAGCGATCGATCGACGTAGTCGGCATCGATGACCACCTTCTCGCTGCCGTGGTCGGGCGCCGAGTAGGAAATCTCCTCGAGAAGCCGTTCCATGACCGTGTGCAGGCGGCGTGCGCCGATGTTTTCGGTCGACTCGTTGACCGAGAAGCTGATCTCGGCCAGTCGCGTAACGGCGTCCGGCGTGAACTCGAGTTCCACGCCCTCGGTGGCCAGCAGCGCAATGTACTGCTCGGTCAGGCAGGCATCCGGCTCGGTCAGGATACGCTTGAAGTCTTCCACCGCCAGTGCGCGCAGTTCCACGCGTATGGGCAGGCGCCCCTGCAGTTCCGGCACCAGGTCGGAGGGCTTGGACACGTGAAAGGCGCCCGAGGCGATGAACAGCATGTGGTCGGTGCTGACGGGGCCGTAGCGGGTATTGACCGTCGCGCCTTCGACCAGCGGCAGCAGGTCGCGTTGAACGCCCTCGCGCGAGACCTCGCCCGAGCCGCCGCCTTCGGCGCGGCGCGCGACCTTGTCGATCTCGTCGATGAACACGATGCCGTGCTGCTCGGCCGTCTCGAGCGCCTGCTGCTTGACCTCTTCTTCGTTGATCATGCGCGCGGCTTCTTCCTCGACCAGTACCGGGATGGCGTCCTTGACCTTCATCCGGCGCGTTTGCTTGCGCTGGCCCGACATGTTGGAAAACATCTGCTGGAGCTGGTTGGTCATCTCTTCCATGCCGGGCGGAGCCATGATCTCCACGCCCATGTTCATGTCGAGGTCGACCTCGATCTCGCGTTCGTTGAAATCGCCGTCGAGCAGCTTGCGCATCATCTTCTTGCGCGTTTCCGAGGACTGCTCGGCGGGCGCCTCCGGCGCATTCGAAAAGCCGGAACTCTGCTGCCGCGGCAGCATGATGTCGAGTACCCGCTCGACGGCGGCGTCCTCGGCGCGCGAGCGCACCCTGGACATGGCTTCGTTGCGGGCGAGCTTGTAGGCGATCTCCGTGAGATCGCGCACGATCGACTCGACGTCCTTGCCGACGTAGCCGACTTCGGTGAACTTGGTGGCTTCCACCTTGATGAAGGGGGCCTTGGCCAGGGTCGCCAGGCGGCGGGCGATCTCGGTCTTGCCAACGCCGGTGGGGCCGATCATCAGGATGTTCTTGGGTGTGATCTCGGGCTGCAGTTTTTCGTCCACCTGCATGCGGCGCCAGCGGTTTCGCAGCGCAATGGCGACGGCGCGCTTGGCGTCGGCCTGGCCGA
>CAZSGS010000125.1:0-1719 GCA_964606365.1 uncultured Wenzhouxiangella sp.
GTAGCCCGGCAATGATGCCCACGGCGGCCAGCAGCGGCGTCAGGCGGGAGTCCTGGAAGGCGCGCGCAATGTATCCGGAAGGACCCATGCCCGGCATCTCCCGGCTCATTGCGACCGGCCTCGCGCGAAGATGGCTTCGGGATCGAGGGCGACTTCCTCGCCTTCGCCCAGTCCGGACAGTACCTCGAGGCGGTCGTCCTGCTGCGCGCCGATGCGAACCTGGCGCAAGCGGGGCGCGCCGGACTCGTCACGAACGAATACGGCCCTGAGCTCACTACGCCTGAGAAGGCTTTGTGCCGGGATCCAGAGCGATTCGCGCCGCTCGACCGGCAGCATGACGCGCACCAGCTGGCCGGGATAGACGCCCAGGTCGCCATTGTCGACGGCGATGCGCACCTTTACGCCGTGACCCGGCGCATCGGCGAACGGAAAACGGGTCACTTTGCCGGTCTCCAGTTCGCGTCCGTTGTCGAGCAGGACGCGAAAATCGCTGCCATTGCCGCCGATGAGGTCGATAAAGCGCTGCGGTACGGAGGCGACGACCCGCAGGGGATCGAGCGCGAAGCCGCTCATCAGGGGCTGTCCCGGCCGCACCGATTCGCCCAGCTCGACGTGCCGTGCGGTAATGATGCCGCCGTAGGGGGCGGCAATACGCGTATATTCGAGCTGCTCGCGGGCTTCCTCGATGGCGCTGCGCGATCGCGCCACGCGCGCTTGGGCGGCGTTGAGCGCGTTTCGGGCCTCGTCCAGGTCGGATTGCGAGGCCACGCCGCGCCCGGCGAGCGGTTCGATCCGCTCGAAGCGCTGGCGCGCGTCCTCGAGGCCCGATTCCGCCTCCTCCAGGTTGGCCCGGGCCTGTTCGAGTCGCGCGCGCTGCTCGGTGTCGTCGAGCCGGGCGATGAGCTCACCGGACGCCACGACATCGTCGACGTCGTAGGGCAACTCGACGATGGTGCCGGATGTCTGGGCCGAAACCGTGCTTTCCTGAACCGCTTCGACCGTGCCGTCGAGGCGGACCGACTCGGTCAGGGTCGCTCGCTCCACCGGTCGCCATTCGACGGCGCCGACTGGGGTCGACAGGGCCGCCAGGCCGCAGGTCGCGATGGCTGCCGCAAGAAATCGCGCGTTCATGATGTTCCCCGGTATTCCAAAGGCTTTATATTAGCATAATGTGATATAAACCTGACAACTTCCTTGCATCCGTCGCGGGTGAACCAGCAACGATCGGCTTGAGCTTCACGCGCGCCGCTCCCACGTTTGGAGCATGATCACGTTATACGGTATCGGAAGCTGCGACACCTGCCGCAAGGCGCGCAAGTGGCTCGAACAGTCCGGTCGAGCGTATCGATGGCACGATCTGCGCGTCGACGGCATCGATGAACCCACGCTCGGGCAATGGATCGACGCGCTCGGCCCGCAGGCACTGGTCAACCGCCGGTCGACCACCTGGCGGGGGCTCGAGGACGCCGAGCGTGAGCGCGCGATGGACGTCGATGCCGCTCCAGGCCTGCTCGCGAGCCACCCGACCTTGATCAAGCGGCCGGTCTTCGACCTGGGCGAGCAAGTGCTGGTCGGCTTCAACGAATCCGTCAAGCGGGCGCTGTAGACTGATGGTATGGAAACAACCCTGTCGACTCCACCGCTGACCGCGGTCACGCGCGAGCAGCGCGAAGCCCGCGAGGAAGGGCTTTCGCCCCTGGCGACGCGCTCGTCACGGAG
>CAZSGS010000125.1:1729-7122 GCA_964606365.1 uncultured Wenzhouxiangella sp.
CACGGAGCCGGGGGCGTGAGCGTACCGAGGCGCCCGATCCCTACCGCACGGCCTTCGAGTGCGATCGTGACCGGGTTCTGCATTCCAAGGCGTTTCGTCGCCTCAAGCACAAGACCCAGGTCTTCATCAACCCCGAGGGCGATCATTTCGTTACCCGGATGTCGCATACGCTGCAGGTCACGCAGGTGGCCCGTTCCCTGGCGGCCGCGCTCGGTCTCAACGAAACGCTGACGGAGGCCATCTGCCTGGCCCACGATTGCGGCCATACGCCGTTCGGGCATACCGGCGAAGCCGCACTGTCGGACTACGTCGAGGGTGGTGAGTGGCTGCACTCCGAGCAGGGTGTGCGCATCTTTAGTGTGCTCGAACCGCGCAATCTCAGCTGGGAAGTGCTCGACGGTGTGCGTGCGCACACCTGGCGGGTCAAGCCGCCGCCGCATACGCCCGAAGGCTGGGTCTGTCGCTTCGCCGACCGTATCGCGTATCTCAATCATGACCTCCAGGATGCATTGCGGGCGGGCGTGATCGAGGCGTCGGATGTGCCCTCCGAGGTCGTGGACGTGCTCGGTCCCCTGGCGGGTCGCAGCTGGATCAACACCATGATCGAAGCGGTGATCGAAGAGTCGGTGCACCGCGGCAAGCTGGTGATGAGCGCCGAAGTGTTGCAGGCGATGCAGCGATTCCGGGATTTCATGTTCGAACGCGTCTACCTGCGGCCGGAAGCCGTGGCTCAGAACGAGCGTGCCCGGGGCGTCATTCATCAGCTGGTCGATTACCTGCTCGAACACCCCGAATGCATTCCGGAAAGCTATTGCATGGCACAAGCCGATCGATTGACCCAGGTGCTGGACTATGTCGCGGGCATGACCGATCGCTACGCGCTCAACCTGCATGACCGTTTCTTCCGGCCCCGAGGCCTCGTGTAGAGTCGATGCCGCCCGCCCGGCACATGGTGTACCTGGCCTACGGCTCCAACCTGCATCCGCGCCGCCTCGAGGAGCGGGTGGGGCCGGTCGAACTGCTCGGCACGGTGGCGTTGCGGGAGTGGACGCTACGCTTCGACAAGCGTGGCGGAGACGGATCGGCGAAGGCCAACCTGCATGCCGCCGTGGGCCAGTCTCGGCGTGCATTTGCCGCCGCCTACGAGCTGTCCCATCGCCAGATCGCCGTCCTCGATCGCTTCGAGGGTCGCGGCTGGGGCTACGAAACCTTTCCGATGAGCCTTTCCATGCGTGGCGAATCCGTCGATGGATTGACCTACCTTGCGCCCTCGCAATGGATCACTCCGGCGATGGTGCCCTTCGACTGGTATGTGCGTTTGATCGTGGAAGGCGCGCGCTTTCACGGATTCCCCCGGCGCTATGTCGAAGAAATCGCGAATCAACCCACGCGTCGCGACCCCGATGCCGGCAGGGCGCGAACGGCCTTGCGGGCGCTGAACCTGCCGATTCCGGCGCACTACGAAAGGTGACGTGCGTCAAGCTTTTGTTTGCGTTTGATTATTCCCGTCTGTTAAGGTGACATTAATCTCGAGCTTCTGTAGCGCGTTCGAGCCGGAAAGGAAGGAGTCCTTCCGCTGGCGCGCGCTTGCCTAGGCAAGTGCGCTCTGCGCAAGCTCTCCCGGTCCGTTTCGGGTTTGTTCGCGGCTGCCGAAGATGACTGAAAGCAACCGACATTCAGGGAGACCAAAATGCGCAAGCCATCGTGGTTCAGATTGACTGCGTTCCTGCTATTGGCCTGTTCGCTGTCCGTCGCTGCCGCATCGGAAGGGCAGGACGAGGCCGACATGCTCAAGGAACAGATCGACCGCATGCAGCAGCAACTGCTCGAGATGCAGCGGCAACTCGACGAGTTGCGTGCCGAGCGTGCAGAAGAAGAACAGAAACGAGAAGAAATGGAATCGCGCCTGGCCGAGGCCGAGGAAGGTGATACCGACGAAGAGCAGGTCAAGGAACTCGCGTCCGAGACGTATGACGAGAAGAAGGCCACGGAGATCGACGTGGGCGGTGCCGTGCGCTTCCAGTATGTCCTGGAGGACTACAATGACGCTTCGAAGGAGAACAACGGCACCTTTGAAATGGACACCGTCCGCCTCAACTTCGACGGTACGGTAGGCGACGTGATCCTGTCCGCCGAATGGCGCTGGTATCAGTACATGACCTCCATTCATCATGCCTGGGCGGGCTATGACTTCACCGATTCCCTGCAGGGCCAGGTCGGCGTCAACCAGGTACCCTTCGGCGTCACGCCCTACAACTCACACAGCTTCTTCTTCAGCTCCAACTACTATCTGGGTCTCGAAGACGACTACGACTTCGGCACCAAGCTGATCTACGACGAAGGCCCGCTGAACATACAGGGTGCTTTCTACTGGGGCGACGAACTGGGCAGCGGCGACAGCTTCCTCGGTTTCGACAGCGGCGATTTTCCCGACGGCCTCAACGATCGCTATTCCTATGACATCGTGGGCGTGAGGCCTCAGGACGAAGGCGCATACGCCACGCCGTCGAGCTATGCCTTTGACAGCAACGTCCTGAACGGTCGCGTGGCCTACACTCTGGGTCATGGAACCGATTACACGACTGAGATCGGCGTGTCCGGACAGTACGGTGACGTCGTCGACGAAACCAGCAGCAGCATCGGCGACCAGTCGGCCTGGGCGGCCCATCTCGTCGGCAATTACGGGCCCTGGAACGTACAACTCCAGGCTACGGAATATGAATACGACATGGACAACAACTCGGGCCGGATGGCGGTGGGTGCCTACGATTTCTTTGACACCATTTCGTCCGAAGCCACCTCCTACACGGCCAACGTGGCCTACAGCCTGCCGGTCAAGTGGGGTCCGGTCTCGAACCTGACGTTCTACAACGACTATTCCCTGGTGACCGACAAGTCGGCCGATCTCGAGGACACCTGGATGAACGTTTCCGGGGTCGCCGTGACATCGGGTGGTCTCTACACCTACATCGACCTCATCCTGGCCGAGAACCAGCCGTTTATCGGCGGCACGATGGATTCGGCAACCGAGCCGGGAACCAACACCCGATTCAACATCAATTTCGGCTATTACTTCTAAATAGCAGTGAACCTTGTCGGCCCGGTATCCGTAAGCCACTCACAGCATGGCAACGGTACTGGGCCGTTTTGATTCGGGTTCCTACTGAAGGGAGAGCAAGTCATGAGCGAGTTTGACGAAAAAAATCAGAAGCCAAAAGAAATACGAGAAATCGAGGAGATCTACGATACCGACTACGAAGTCGGCCAGGACAACGTCGAGGCCATGGGGATGGACATTCACCACCCCGTGTTCGCCATTGCCTCGACGCTGATCGTGCTTTTCGTGGTTCTGTCCCTGATCTTTCCGGACGTATCCAATGATTGGCTCGATGCCGCACGCGTGTGGATCGGCGAGACTTTCGACTGGTTGTTCCTGACCGCCGGCAACATCTTCGTGTTGTTCTGCCTGGCGCTGATCATCCTGCCCGTCGGAAAGATTCGTCTGGGCGGCCAGGACGCCAAACCGGAGTTCAGCTATCTGTCCTGGTTCGCGATGCTGTTTGCCGCCGGCATGGGCATCGGCCTGATGTTCTGGGGCGTGGCCGAACCGGTGGGCTATTTCACCGAATGGTACGGCACGCCGCTCAACGTGGGCGGAGGTGATGCCGAGGCGTCACTGGGCGCCACAATGTACCACTGGGGTCTGCACCCCTGGGCCATCTACGGTGTGGTCGCATGTTCGCTGGCGTTCTTCGCCTACAACAAGGGTATGCCGCTGACGATCCGTTCCACCTTCTATCCCCTGCTGGGCGATCGCGTCTGGGGCTGGTTCGGCCACATCATCGATACGCTGGCCGTGCTGGCTACCTTGTTCGGTCTGGCGACCTCCCTCGGTCTGGGTGCACAGCAGGCCGCCGGCGGCATGTCGTATCTGTTCGATATAGACGGTGGTCTCATGACGCAGATTGCCATCATCATCGGCGTTACGGCCATAGCCGTTGTTTCCGTTGTACGTGGCATTCACGGTGGTGTACGGGTGTTGAGCAATCTCAACATGTTCGTGGCCGCCGCCTTGCTGATCTTCACGATGATTGCCGGCGGCTTCGTTGCATTCCTGGCCAACATGGGTACGACGGCCTGGGGCTACATCGAGTATATGCTGCCGCTGTCGAACCCGGTGGGTCGCGAGGATACGACCTTCTACCATGCCTGGACCATCTTCTTCTGGGCCTGGTGGATTTCGTGGAGCCCGTTCGTCGGCATGTTCATTGCGCGCGTCTCGCGTGGTCGAACGGTTCGTGAATTCATGACGGCCGTACTGATCGTGCCGGTACTCGTCACCGTCGTGTGGATGAGCACCTTTGGGGGTGCCGGTATCGATCAGGTCATGGCCGGTGCGGGTGAACTTGCCGACGGCATCAGCGATTCTTCGCTGGCGCTGTTCCAGATGCTCAACGAGCTGCCGTTGGCCTCGATTACCTCATTCCTGGCGATCGTGCTGGTGCTGGTGTTCTTCATCACCTCGTCGGACTCCGGCTCGCTCGTGATCGACAGCATCACCGCCGGCGGCAAGCTGGATGCGCCCGTTCCGCAGCGGATCTTCTGGGCCGTGACGGAGGGTGTCGTCGCCGGTGTTCTGCTGGCAGTCGGAGGCGACGCTGCACTCAACGCACTGCAGGCCGGTGCCGTCAGTACGGGCTTGCCGTTCGTCTTCGTCCTCCTGTTCATGTGCATCAGCCTGGCCAAGGCGCTGAGCCACGAGTTGACGCTGATCAAGCACGGTCACGCCTGACGCCTGGTCAGATAACAACAACAAGAAACGGCCCCGCTACCGAAAGGTGCGGGGCCTTCTTGTTTTCAGCATGATTGCCAAAGCCGTCGTTCAGGGCTACGATGGACGCCAGTGCGGGCGTCGTATAATGGCATTACCCGAGCTTCCCAAGCTCGTGACGAGGGTTCGATTCCCTTCGCTCGCTTCGCCTTCCTTGCTTGAGCCACCCCGCGACCATGCCCTACACTGCGCAGATGCAGGCTCCCAACATCGTTTTTATTCTGATTGATGACATGGGTCAGAGAGACCTCGGTTGCTACGGCAGTACGTTCTACGAGACGCCGAACATAGACTCCCTCGCGCGTGACGGCATGCGCTTCACCGACGCCTACGCAGCGTGTCCGGTATGCTCGCCCACCCGTGCCAGCATCCTCACCGGTCGCTATCCGGCATCCCTGGGCATCACCGACTGGATAGACTCCGGCGGACAGCTGCATCCGTGCCGCGGGAAGCTCGTAGACGTTCCGTATATCAAGGACCTGCCTGCCGAGGTGCCCAACCTGGCCACCGAGCTCTCCGCGCGCGGGTACCAAACCTGGCACGTGGGGAAGTGGCACCTGGG
>CAZSGS010000126.1:0-5533 GCA_964606365.1 uncultured Wenzhouxiangella sp.
GGTCAGGCGGGTCGCCGGCTGGACGCGCCGCGCCTCGTCGGCTTCGAGCACGTCGACCAGGGGCTCGAGCAATTCCAGGCCGCGCTCGACCGATCCCCGCCGCCACGCCAGCCAGCCGCGGCCGGCGCGGGCGCGGACCCAGGCGTCGAGGGCGCGCCGGCGACCCGCGGCGACGGACTCGGCCTCGACGAATCGCTCTCGCGCACGTTCGCCCCGGCCTTCGGACATCGCCAGATGACCCTGGCGCGCGAGCGCGAGCGCCAGATCCCCCGGCCGGCGGCTCCGATGCCTTCGCGCCAGCTCCACCGCCCGCTCGAACAGCGGGCGCGCGTCGTCGCGCCGCCCGAGCGTCTGGTAGACCTCGGCGATGGCCATCAACATGCCGAAACGTTCGGCATCGGGGACCGACTCGTCGGCAGCCATGGCGCGGCGCGCTCCGGCTTCGAGCAGCGATTGCGTATCCGGCAGTTCGTCGCGCGGACGATCGGGTTCGCTGGCGCGAAACAGGTCGATGAGAAAGTCCTGCAGCGAACGGGCCCGGGCGAGCGCGGTTTCGGTTTCCGCCAGGGCCTGCTCCGCGCGCTCGGCCTGGGCCCGGGCCGCGTCCCGCTCGACGGCGAGTTGCCAGGTCATCCAGGCGCCGCCGCCGAGCACGATCAGCAGCGCAGCGACGCTGACCAGCGACAGCGCCAGGTTGCGCGCGACAAAGCGTTGGCCGCGGTAGACCGCCCCGCCCCGGTAGGCGTCCACCGGCCGCTTGCCCAACCAGGCGGCGATATCGGCACCGAAAGCGGCGGCCGACGGGTAGCGATCTTCCGGCCGCTCGGCCGTCGCCCGCGTCACGATGGCGCGCAGGTCGGACGGGGCCGGCGCCGGGCCGATGAGGTCATCGAGCAGGCGACCGAGCTGCCAGATGTCGGAGGCGGTGGTCAGCCGATCGCGGCGTCGCTGCTCCGGGCTTGCGTAGTCGGGCGTAAGGCCGTAGCTCACGCCGAATCCGACGCCCTTGAGCCGCGAGATGCCGAAATCGAGCAGGCGCGGACGGCCGCGCTTGTCCACCAGCACGTTCGACGGCTTGATGTCGCCGTGGATCAGGCCGCGACGATGGGCGTGGTGCACGGCATGGCACAGCGTTTCCACCAGCCGCAGGCGATCGGTCAGCGCGAGCGCTTCCGCCGCCCGGTCGATGGGCCGGCCGTCGACGTGATCGAGGGCGAACCAGAGCATGCCGTCTTCGGTTTCGCCGCCGTCGATCAGCCGCGCGATGTTGGGGTGGTCGACGCTGGCGAGCAGTTCCCGCTCGCGCGCGAGCACGCCGCGCCCGCCGGGGACCGGGCGGTCGCCGCGCAGCCACTTCAGGGCGGCCGTCTGGGAATAGGCGCCGTCGGCCCGCTCGGCCAGATACACCACCCCGCTCCCGCCGCGGCCGATCTCGCGCACGATACGCCAGGCACCGATGCGCTCGCCGGTCTCGGGTTCGCGCACGCGGCTGAGGTCGCGCAGGAAGCGGCGGAAAAGCCCCCCTTCCAGCGCACCGCCTGGCTTGAGGGGATCGTCGCTCACGACGCCAGCTTCCGGCCCAGCCAGTCGCGCGCCCGTTGCCAGTCCCGCTGGACCGACCGCAGCGGCCGGCCGATGGCGTCGGCGGTCTCGCATTCACTCAGCCCGGCAAAGAACCGGCATTCGACGACGCGCGCCTGGTCGGGATGGTGCTCGGCCAGGCGGTCGAGCGCCTGGTCGACCGCCAGGAAGTGTTCGGCCTCGGCGCGGACGGCGGCATCGTCCTCGCGCAGCTCGAAGTGCTGCGCCCCGCCCCCGCGCTTGTCGGCCAGCCTTTCGCGGGCATAGTCGCACAGCAGCTGGCGCATGACGCGCGCGGCCAGGTTGAAGAAATGAGCCCGATCGTTGACGGCGAGATCGCCGCTGTTGAGAAAGCGCAGGTAGCACTCGTGGACCAGGCTGGTCGTATCGAGCGCCTGGGAGCCCTTGCGGCAGCGGTGGGCGAGTTGCTTCAGATCGACGTAGAGCAGGGCGACCAACCGGTTGAGGGCCGGCTGGTCACCTTCGCTGGCGGCGTGCAGCAGTTGCGTGAGCTCGCCGGACATGTTGGCTGCCCCCGGATTTGGAATCCGTCGGTCAGCGTAGCACTACGGCCGTTCGGGCTCCAGTCAGATCAGCGGCGGCCGCCGCGCTTGCCGCGGGGGCGCTCTTCACGCACCTGCAGCGCCTGGCCGTTGAACATCGAACCGTCGAGCTCGGCCTGGGCCGCGCGCGCCTCGTGGCCTTCCATGTCGATCATGGCAATGCCCTTGCAGCGACGGGTGAAGATGTCCATGGGCAGTTTCAGGCCGCGCACGGTGCCGTGCTGTGAGAACAGTTCGCGCAGGTCCTTCTCGCGCGTTTCGGGATGGATGTTGCGTACAAAGAGGGTCTTCATGTCGTGGGCGGCCTCCGGGCCGGTGGTGACTGAAACAGCAATGCCGCGACGCCGGCGGGGCCGGAGCGGGGGCGATGGAGGGACGCTGCTGTCGGTGAGGGTGGGTTGCCGCCGAATGTCCATCCATTCGGCCAACCTCAATGGTGGGTGCCGCCAGCCTCAGTTGCAAGGGTCGTGAAAGATTCTTGAAACAATTGTAGCCAATGACGATAAATGCGCGTATAGTGCGAGGTGCTGCGGAACACAGCAGTGGTCGAATCTGAAAGTATTCCTTCCGTTTACCCCTCATTTTCCGCCATCTGAAGTCTACAGCATCACCGGGAACGGCCGCGTGGCCGCGTCTCGATTATCATCAGTTATGAAAAGGTAGAAAGACATCATGTCCAGCACAACCGGAACAGTGAAGTGGTTCAACGACGCGAAGGGATTTGGCTTCATCTCGCAGGACGACGGCGGCTCTGACGTGTTCGTACACTTCAGCGCCCTGACCGGCTCGGGCTTCAAGTCCCTCGCCGAAGGCGCCAAGGTCAGCTTTGACGTCACCGACGGCCCCAAGGGCCCGCAAGCTGCCAATGTCGTTACCCTGTAAGGGTTAGCGACAAGCCGCTTTGCCGAGAAGCCCCGCCCATGGCGGGGCTTTTCTTTTTGGGGGCGGGAATAGGGCGCTCCAGAATCCTGACTCCCGACCCCTTTTGGGCGCTGGGTGGGCTGGCGCCACCGGTCGATCTTTCCCTGACCCCTGACCCCTGACCCCTGAATCCTGCAACCTTCCGTGCGAGACCCCATTACCCCATTGGGTTAAGCTGATCGGATGACCGCCTACCCGGAGTGCCCATGCGAATCACAACCTTCCTGCCGGCGCTTTTGCTCGCGACCCTGATGACGCCCGCTGGCGCGAGCAACGGCAGGGTCGACGCCCTGGACGCCGAGAAGGCCGGGCGCTTTGCGGCCCTGGCGCTCGATTGCGTCGGTCAGGAATATCCCAACCTGATTCATCACGTGATGACCGGCGACGGCGACGTCGCTGCGCCGCGGAACCTGACGCCCGCCTTCTACGGTTGCTTCGACTGGCACTCCGCCGTTCACGGCCACTGGCTGCTGGTGCGGCTGTCGCGCCTGTTCCCCGAGGCGGCGTTTGCGCAAGATGCGCGCGAGAAGCTGGCCGCCAACCTTACCGAGAACAAGCTCCTGGCGGAAGCGGCGTACATGGCGCACCCGGAGCGCGACGGTTTCGAGCGTCCCTACGGGCTGGCCTGGCTGCTGCAGCTCGTTGCCGAGCTCGACCAGTGGGACGACGAGCAGGCCGACCGGTGGCGCGAGAGGCTGCGGCCGGTGGAGGAAATCGCCGTGCGCCGCCTGATGGAATGGATCCCCAAGCTGCACTATCCCATTCGTATCGGCGAGCACGACCAGACAGCTTTCGCGTTCGGCCTGGTGCTCGACTACGCACAGCAGGTCGGCGACGGGGAACTCGAAGCACTGCTGGAAGAAACGGCCGGGCGTTTCTACGCCGACGATCGCGACTGCCCGCTGGATTACGAGCCGTCCGGCCATGATTTTCTCTCGCCCTGCCTGGCCGAGGCCGATTTCATGCGGCGGGTGATGGCGCCCCGCGATTTCGCCGCCTGGCTCGATGACTTCCTGCCGGACATCGGCGGCGAGGACTGGCTACCGGTGGCGGTCGTGACCGATCGTGCCGACGGCAAACTCTCTCACATCGACGGACTCAACCTCGCCCGCGCCTGGATGCTCGAAGGCTTGGCCGCGGGCCTGCCCGAGGACGATGGGCGGCGCGAGGCGCTGCAGGCCTCCGCAAACGAACACGCCGAGGCCGGCCTGGCCGGCGTGAGCGACGAGCACTATGCCGGCGGACACTGGCTGGCCAGCTTCGCGGTCTATCTGCTGACCCAGCGAGGCTTGTAGGCGCACCCGAACGGCCTGCAGTCGCGGGGGCCCCACTCGAGGCGGCGTGCACCACGCTGGTGCAGATCGTGGGCCGACACGGTTGGCTGTTTGTCGCGTCCGGCCCCGGTCTTGCCGCCTGGAGCGTGAGCGTCGTGTTGCGCGCCGTTGCGGCCTTTTTCGCCCGTGTGGCCATGCGAGGCTGCAAAGCGGGAAATCTATCGCCGATGGCAGATTCCCGCGCCTGATCGCGTAGGATGAGGAAGTTTTCAACGGCCCTTTCACTGCATGCAACAGACCCTGCGCAAACCCGGATTCGGCGAGCGGCTCAGGCAGCTCGCTTACCTGCTCAAGCACACGTTCACGATCGTCGGGCGCGATCCCGGGATCATTCGTCCCTGGGTGCGCATGACGATCTACGGCCTGGTATTGACCTGCCTGTTCTTCTCGGCGATCACGGCCTTCATCGTCGATGCCGACGGCACCGGCATGGTGCTGTTGCTCGCCTCGATCCTGCTGTTCGTCTACCGCTATTTCTTCGACGTTCGCCAGGAACTGCGGCAGGCCTGGCTGGTGAGCGAGGCGCTCAAGGGCGAGAAGCGCTCGGCGTCCGAAGCCGGATCGCGCGTCAAACAGCTCGCCTGGACGGCGCGCAAGATTGCCCTGATCGATCTGCTGGTCGCCTGGATGCTGTCGATGGCCCGACGCAGCGACAAGGCCGGGGCGCTGGTGCGGCTGTTCATGAAGGGCATCGAGGAAGTCTGGGACCTGCTCAACAACTACCTGCTGCCCTCGGCGGCGGTCGACGGCTACGGCATCCGCGACGGCGTCGCGAGGATGGGCAAGCTCAAGGACAACGTGCCCGAGACCCTGGCCGGCGTGTTCGGCATCGACATCGCCGCGCGTGCCGTGGGCAGCATCATGGCGCCGGTCTATTTCGTGCTCATTGTCGGATCACTGGCGCTGGGCCTGTGGGTGGGCGATGCCGTGCCGGCTTTCTACGCCGGTGATGCGCGCGAGATGCTCAACAACGTCGAAGCGGGCTTTCTTCCGGCCGAAATGCATTTCTCCTGGCTGCCGCTGCTGATCGCCATCTGGCTGGGCAAGCTCGGCGGCGTGGTGCTCGACCGGCTGACCAACTCGGTCAAGGTGATCTACTTCTCCATCTTCTACATGCGCATCACCCATGCCGCC
>CAZSGS010000126.1:5543-7027 GCA_964606365.1 uncultured Wenzhouxiangella sp.
AAGAAATTTTTGATAAACTTGAAATGTACTCGTCAAGAGCAAGTAGTTCTCAACTCAATGAAAATGCCGCGGAGAACTCGACAGCTACCTGCGCATGGAGGCCGAGGACCCCGAACCGGTGGCCGACCCCTCGGGGGGCTGAACACCCCCCGGCCCGCCGGAAACCCGGCGGCCAATCGCTATTTCGGGAGCACCCTCGACTGGATGCAGCCTTGCTGATCGCCGTCTCGGCGATCGCGCTGCTGATGGCCGTGCTCACGCCCGCCGCGAATCATTTCCTCGCCATCAGCCGACGCTTCACAGGGGCCAAAGATCCCAGGTCAGCCCGAACAGTGACAGGCTGATCGTCGCGGCCGCGGTCAGCATCAGCCCGATGCAGCTGGCCGGGGCGATATGGCCGCGATAGCGCCACGCCTGGACCAGGCCGCCCAGGCCCAGCAGCAGCGCCAGGGGTCCGAACCAGGCCATCCAGCCCGCCCACGACACCAGGCCGAACAGGAGCATTGCCTCGTTGATCTCGACGGTCGCGCGCGTGGCCGCCGCCAGTCCTCCGGCATACACCAGCGCCGACAGCGTGGCCAGCCACACGACCATCCGCGCACCGCCGGCCGCTTCGAGGCGTTGACGGTTGACCCGGCGCGCCAGCCAGGCCAGGAAGATCACCACCCCGCCGGCGAGCACGAGCAGCGCCGAGACGCCGCCCCAGGCCGCGTGCGCCTTCAAGCGCGTCTCGTGATCCTCGCGCAGCACGATGCCTTCGATGGCCGCGCGCGTGGCGTAATAGGGCGCGATGTATTCGGCCGCTTCCTCGCCTTCGGTGACGCATTCCATGTCGAGTTCGGCCGCGGGCTCGTCGAAGAAGCCGTTGAGGAAGTCGCCGGCGCAGTCGAGCGAGCGCGTCGGCCCGTGACCGGCGTGGGGAAAGACCGCCAGCCGGCCGTTGCTCAAGCCCGGCATGATCGACTCGGCCAGGGGCACCGGCGTGATGGGATCCCAGGCGCCGTTGGCCACCACCACCGGCAGGTCGGTCTCCACCGGCTCGAACTGCGCCGGGTCGCGCGGCGCCAGGCCAACTTCGCGGCAAATCCCGGGCGCGTCCTCGATGACCGAAAGCGCGCCGAACGCGCGCGCCAGGGTCGGGTAGTCGCGGAAGTCGTCCGGGGCGGCTTCGGCCCAGCGGTCGACGTAGCCGTCGAGACAGCGCACGGCCACCGACATGCCCATGCTGATTCCCGGGCCGCCGACGCCCTCGGCCAGGGCCAGGGCCCGGAAGAAGGTTTCGTCCTGCGCCTCGACCACACGGCTCAGCCCGTCCATGATGGCGGGGATGGCCGGGTGGTTGGACTGTTCGTAGAGCAGGCCGAAGGGCAGGCCGGCGATGACGTCGGCGAAAAACCACGCCTCGCCGTGCGGGTAGCGCTCGCCCTCGGGCACCTCGACGCGCACCGGATCCTCGGTCATGTTGGCGATGGCGGCCCGGTAGC
>CAZSGS010000127.1:0-6938 GCA_964606365.1 uncultured Wenzhouxiangella sp.
CGCGTTCGCCGGTGCGAATGCGGATGACCTGGTCGAGTTCGGCGACGAAGATCTTGCCGTCGCCGATGCGACCGCTGCCGGCCGAGGCCTGGATGGCCTCGACGACGTCTTCGACCCGGTCCGAATCAACCGCGATTTCGAGCTTGATCTTGGGCAGGAAGTCGACGTGGTATTCCGCGCCGCGGTAGAGCTCGGTGTGGCCCTTCTGCCGGCCGAAGCCGCGCACCTCGGTCATGGTCATGCCGGTGACGCCGACCTCGGCCAGCGCCGAGCGCACCGGGTCGAGCTTGAAGGGCTTGATGATGGCCGTGACCAGTTTCATGGCGGATCTCCCGTGAATATCTCCACACACCACGGCAAGCCCCGTGCCACTTCGCCAATGCACTGATAGCGCACGGTTTTCCAACATTGGCAAGGTTGGGTTGCACCGCTTCTGTGCAGGAGCTGCTCAATTTCGGGGCAGATCCCTCGCCGACCCCCGGGCGCGGGCTTGCGAGATAATGCGGCCCTTCCATTGACGCGACAGGCCCGAACGATGCCCGAGTTGCCCGAGGTCGAAACCACCCGCCGCGGCCTGGCCCCCCTGGTCGAGGGTCGACGAATCGCCGCGGTGACGATCCGTCAGCGCCAGCTGCGCTGGCCGATCCCGCGCGAGGCCGACGCAGTCGCCGGGCAGACGATCGCGGCGCTGGAGCGGCGCGCGAAGTGGTTGATCTGGCGCCTGGCCTCCGGCTCGCTGCTGTGGCACCTGGGCATGTCGGGTTCGTTCCGCGGCTGGGAGAATGCGCCCGCGCCCGGCCGCCACGACCACGTCGATGTGCAGATCGAAGACGGCCATCTGATTCGCTACACCGATCCGCGGCGCTTCGGCGCGCTGCTGTGGGGCGGCGACGACCCGCACGCGCATCCGCGCCTGGCCGCGCTCGGCCCCGAACCGCTGGGCGAGACCTTCGACGGCGACTGGCTGTGGCGATTGAGCCGGGGACGCAAGGCCGCGGTCAAGCTGTTCATCATGGACGCGAAGACCGTCGTCGGCGTGGGCAATATCTACGCCTCCGAGGCCCTGTTCGCCGCCGGCATTCATCCGCGCCGGCCGGCCAGGCGCATCAGTCGGGCCCGCTACCAGCGCCTGGCCGGCACGATCCGCCGGACGCTTGCAGACGCCATCGAGCTCGGCGGCACTTCGCTCAGGGACTTCACCGTGGGCGACGGCACGCCCGGCTATTTCGGGCAGTCGCTGAAGGTTTATGGAAGAGAGGCCGAGCCCTGCCCGGGCTGCGGGCAACCGATCCGTCGGGAAGTGATCGGGCAGCGCAGCACTTTTTTCTGCCCCATCTGTCAGCGCTAGTGGGCCATGCGGCCAATTGGGGACGACTACGTAATGTTTTGTTGACCGGCCGATGGCATCATCGCCGACTGTGGAGAGCCGAATCGCCATGCGCCTGATCGCAACCATCGCCCTGTTGACCCTTGCCCCGGGCGCGCTCGCCCAGCCGGGTCCGGTGCAACGCCCGCATATCGAGGTCGAGCTGGTCAGCGAAGTCGAGCACGTCCAGGCCGGCGAACCCTTTCGGGTCGGCTTGCGCATGCTGCCCGAGGCCCACTGGCATACCTACTGGAAAAATCCCGGCGACTCCGGCCTGACCACCGAGATGGAATGGACCCTGCCGGAAGGCGCCAGCGCCTCGTCCATCCAGTGGCCCTGGCCCGAGCGAGTGCCGATGGGCCACCTGGTCAACTACGGCTACGGCGGCGAACACCTGCTGCCGGTCACCATCACGCCGCCGGATGATCTCGCCCCCGGCGAGGAACTGCCGATTGAGGTGGCTGCCGAGTGGCTGGTCTGCGAGGAAACCTGCGTGCCCGGCGAGGCCGAGCTGTCGATGCGCCTGCCGGTACGGGCCGAATCGGCGCCGAAGAACGACGAGGTCGCCGAACTGTTCGCCTGGGCCGACGAACGGCGGCCCGAATCGGTCGACTGGCCGGCGCGCTTCGACGCCAGCGGCGACCAGCTCGCCATCCAGGTCGAATCCGATGCCCTGCCGGACGACGCCGACTGGACGGTCTTTGTCGGCGTCGAGAACGTCGTCGACCACGCGCAGCCGGCCGAGACCGCCCAGCTCGAGGGCGTGCTGCAGGCCGGACAAGCGCTCTCGCCCTACCTCGGCGATGTCCCCGAATCCATGCCCGTGGTATTTGTCGACGAAGCGGGCGGCCGGGCGTTCGAGGTCACCGCCGTGCCGGGCTCGCTGCAGAGCACCGGCGCCGCGGCAACGGGCGCGAATCCGGCCGAGCCGCCGGTCGGCTGGGGCCTGGCCCTGTTGCTCGCGCTGGCCGGCGGCGTGCTGCTCAACCTGATGCCCTGCGTGTTTCCGGTGCTGTCGATCAAGGCGATAAGTTTCGTCGCCGGCGCCGGTCACGACCAGCGCGCCCATGGCCTGGCTTACACCGCCGGCGTGGTGCTCAGCTTCGCGCTGCTCGCCGCGGTGCTTCTGGCCCTGCGCGCCGGCGGCGAGGCGATCGGCTGGGGCTTTCAGCTGCAGTCGCCCTGGGTCGTGGGGATCCTCAGCTACATTCTCTTCGCGCTGGCGCTGTCGCTGTCGGGCCTGTTCGACTTCGGCAATCGCCTGATGGGCGCCGGCCAGCGGCTGACCGAACGCGACGGGGTCTCCGGCTCGTTTTTTACCGGCGTGCTGGCCTGCATCGTCGCCAGCCCCTGCACGGCACCGTTCATGGGCACGGCCCTGGGCGCGGCCGTGCTGATGCCCTGGCCGATGGCCATGAGCGTCTTTCTCGTACTCGGCTTCGGCCTGGCCCTGCCGATGCTGATTCTGAGTTTCTCTCCCGCCCTTGCGCGCAGGCTGCCGAAGCCCGGCCCCTGGATGGAGACCTTCAAGCAGCTGATGGCCTTCCCGCTCTACTTGGCCGTCGTCTGGCTGCTGTGGGTGCTGGGCCGCCAGGTCGGCGCCAACGGCCTGGCCGCCGTGCTCACCGGGCTGGTGGTACTGGCATTCGTGCTGTGGATCGGCGGCAAGCGCGGCGGCTCATCCACCATGGCCAGCATCCGCCACACGGCCGTCGCACTCGGCCTGGTGGCCGCGGTGGCGGCCCTGGGCGCGGGTGTTCGCCTGCAGCAATCGCCCGATACGGTCGAAAACGCCTGGTGGGAAGACTACTCGGCCGAGCGCCTGGCCGAACTGCGCGACGACCCCGACCGCGCGGTACTGGTGAACATGACCGCCGACTGGTGCATCACCTGCAAGGTCAACGAGGGCGTGGCGCTGAACACCGAAGCCGTGCGCGAGGCACTGGACGCCGCCGACGTGGTCTACATGAAGGGCGACTGGACGCGGCGCGATGAAGCCATCACCGAGTATCTGTCAGAATTCGACCGCAACGGTGTGCCGCTCTACGTGCTGTATCCGCACGACGGCGGCGAACCGACCGTGCTGCCCCAGGTGCTCAGCCGCGGCCTGGTCGTGCGGGCCATCGAATCACTTTGATCCTGTCACGCAAAGACGATGAGGAAGAAAAACATGATCCATCGAAGCATCCAGTTGTTCACCGCCGCCGCCATCGTGGTGATGTCCGCCGCGGTCATGGCCGCCCCCGAGATCGGCGAGCCGGCCCCCGACTTCAGCGTGGTCGATACCGAAGGCAACACCCACGCCCTGTCCGATTTCGAGGGCAAGCTGGTCGTCCTGGAGTGGACCAACCACGACTGCCCCTTCGTGCGCAAGCACTACGGCGCCGGCAACATGCAGAAGCAGCAGCGCGTCGCCCGCGACGAGCACGATGCGGTCTGGCTGACGGTGATTTCCTCGAAGCCCGGTTCGCAGGGCCACGTCAGCCCCGAACGGGCCGACGAACTGACCGCCTCGCGCGACGCGAACCCGAACGCGGTCCTGCTCGACGAGTCCGGCGACATGGGTCGCGCCTACGATGCGCGCGTGACCCCGCATATGTACATCATCGACCCCGACGGCATCCTGCGCTACATGGGCGGCATCGACTCCAACCCCAGCTCGGACCCGGACGATATTCCGGACGCGACGCAGTACGTGATGGTCGCGCTCGACGAGCTGGCCGAAGGCGAGGAGATCTCGGACACGACGACGCGGCCGTACGGGTGTACCGTCAAGTATTGAGGGGCGCCGGGGGATCTGGAAATCCGTGATTTCGTATGAGCCCGACCGACGCAGCACAGCGCACCCCGGACCAGGAAACCATCCCTGTACACCGACGCCGACTGTAGCTATGCTCGATGGCACACACTCCTCAGAGGCCACACCATGAGCACCAACAAGATCATCGGCATCGTTCTGATCATCGTCGGCGCCGGATTGCTGTTTTTCGGCTTTCAGGCCACCGGTTCGCTGACCGAGGAAGTGCACGAGACCTTTACGGGCCGCTTTACCGACGAAACCACCTGGTACCTGCTCGGCGGCGGCGCGGCGCTGGTGGTCGGCCTGATCATGGCGCTACGCGGCGGGAAGTAGAACGCACAATCCGCGCCGAAGGGACCGCCCTCGATGGCGCATGGGCAGGCGGTACGGGGACTTGATCGCGTTCATACGAAATCGTAGGTTTCCAAATCACGCGATCAAGGCCCCGTACCGCCCGCTCCAATTCCACCCCCACGCGATTGTGACGGCAAGGCAATGACAGACTGAGATCATGACCCGAAAGCCCTCGACCGACACCGCCTGCGTTCACGCCGGCGAGCAGCATCAGGACAGCCGCTTCGGCATCAACACCCCGATCGTCACCAGCTCCGCCTTCGACTATCGCAGCGGCAGCGTGCGCTATCCGCGCTACGTCAATGCCCTCAACCACGATGTGGTGGCCGGCAAACTGGCCGCGCTGGAGGGGGCAGAAGCCGCGCGCATCACGGCCTCGGGCATGGGCGCGATCAGCGCGGTGTTCCTGAGCCTGATGAAACCCGGCGACCACGCCGTGATTCTCGACGGCCTCTACGGCGGCACGACCGACCTGATCGATGGCCTGCTCGAGCCGATGGGCATGCGCTTTACCACGTGGAACGGCGAACCGGATTCCCTGGCCGACTGCTTCGAAGGCGACACGCGCCTGCTGATGGTCGAGTCACCCACCAACCCGCTGCTGTCGATCATCGACCTGGCCGCCACGGCCCGCATCGCCGCCCGGCACGGTGTGGTGAGTTTCATCGACAACACCTTCGCCACGCCCATCCTGCAGCGGCCGATCGAACACGGCTTCGATCTGGTCATGCATTCGGCCACCAAGTACCTGGGTGGACATTCGGATCTGCTTTGCGGCGCGCTGGCCGGTTCAAGGGAGCTGATCGAGCGGATTCATCCGAACATCGTCCGGCTCGGCGCGACGCTCAATGGCCAGGACCTGGCCCTGCTCGAGCGCTCGATCAAGACCCTGGGCGTGCGCGTCGAGCGGGCATCGGACAATGCCGGCGAACTCGCGCGGCAACTACGGGCCGACGGGCGCGTCGCCGAAGTGCGCTATCCCGGACTGGCGGATCATCCGGGTCACGCGGTGGCCGCCGCGCAGATGAATGGCTTCGGCGCGATGGTCAGCTTCCGCCTGGTCGAGTCGATCGACCCGGAGACGTTCCTCGATCGCCTCGAACTGATCCGCCCGGCGATCAGCCTGGGCGGCGTGGAATCGACCGTCAGCCAGCCCTCGAAGACCAGCCATGCCAAGCTCCCGGCCGGGAAGCGGGAAGCGCTGGGCATTGACGATCGCCTGATGCGCTTGTCGGTGGGCATCGAAGGGGCCGATGATCTGTCGGCCGATCTCGATCGGGCATTTGAGGTCTGAGCGACGCTCACCCGTGAAAGCGTCTCCGATTCGACGCGGATCACATGTGAGAAGGGATTGATCAGATCCGACGCCTCGTCCGTCGCGGATGCAACCGCGACCTACGGAGGCAATCAACGCGCGATTGACGCCGTAGGTCGGGGCCGCGCCCCCGACGGACGACCGATCGGCCGACTCCGGAGGGACTAACGCCCGCCCGGCTCGGCAAAGCCCGCGAACCACTCGCGCACTTCCTCGTACCAGTACAGCGAGTTGTTGGGCTTGAGCACCCAGTGGTTCTCGTCGGGGAAGTAGATCAGGCGCGACTCGATATCCTTGCTCTGCAGGGTGCGGAACAGCTCGAAGGCCTGGCCGACCGGCACGCGCAGGTCCTGCTGGCCGTGGATGATCAGCGCCGGGGTGTCGAAATCCTCGGCGTAGTAGTGCGGCGAGATTTCCTTGTAGATTTCCGGGGCTTCCCAGAAGTTGCCGAAGCGCTCAGCGTGCACGGCAAAGTCGGCGGCCATCTGCGAGTACATGTTGTAGACCGGCGCGTGGATCATCAGGGCATTGAAGGGATGCTCCTTGCCCAGCAGGATCGACGACAGGTAGCCGCCGTAGCTGCCGCCGCCGGCAACCATGCGCTCCTCGTCGATCCATTCCTGCTGCTCGAACCACTCGGCCGCGGCGATGGTGTCGTTGTAGGGCGCGGTCAGCCAGTCGGGGTTGATGAAGTCGACGAAGTCCTGACCGAAACCCGAGGAACCGTGGAAGTTGTGCCAGGCGGTGACGTAGCCCCAGGAGGCGAAGGTCTGGGCGTTCCAGCGGAAGTGGAACGTGTCGTTGATCGAGCCGTGCGGGCCACCGTGGATGAGCAAAAACAGCGGGTATTCCTTGCGCTCGTCGAAGCCCGGCGGATAATTGACCCACATCTGGATCTCGGCGCCGTCGTGGCCGGTATAGGTGACCGACTCGTAGCTGCCGGCGTCGACCGAATCCAGCAGTTCCTTGTTGAGGGTACTCAGGCGCGCGGTCTCGCCGCTGTCGGTATCGACGCGAACCAGCCGAGGCGGATACAGGAAACTCTCGTTGGTGCCGACCAGGGTGCCGTTCGACGCGTTCTCGTTCACGCTGAAGCTCTGGTC
>CAZSGS010000128.1:0-4217 GCA_964606365.1 uncultured Wenzhouxiangella sp.
CGATCGAGAGCCTGAACGTTTCGGTGGCAGCCGGCGTCGCCCTGTTTACCGCCGTTGAAAGGAGGCTGTCTTGATGGCCATGGATGGATTCCGTGTCGACCTCCCCGACTGGATGCGGGAATTCTCGGACAAGCTGCCGTCCCGCCTGACGACTGCACGGGAGCGAATGGCGGTGGCGGTCAGCCTGGCCGATCAGAACGTACGCCGAAAGACCGGGGGGCCGTTCGGCGCCCTGGTGGTGTCCGAAAACAGCGGCGAAGTCGTGGCCCTGGGGGTCAACCGGGTCGAGCCCCAGCTGTGCTCGGCCGCCCACGCCGAAATCGTTGCCCTGAGCGTGGCGCAGCGGATGGCGGGCACATGGAATCTCGCCGATACGCGCCTGGGATCATTGCAGCTGGTCAGCTCCTGCGAACCCTGCGCGATGTGTCTTGGTGCCATTCCCTGGTCCGGTATCCACTCGCTTCTGACGGGGGCAACCAAGGCGGATGCCGAAGCCTCGGGTTTCGATGAGGGCGCCCGGCCCGGGGACTGGGTGGACGTGCTCGAAAGACGCGGTATCGAAGTGCGTACCAGCGTGATGCGGGAGGAGGCGGCGCGCGTATTGGAGCGCTACGCATCAACGGGTCAAACGATCTACAACCCCTGAGGGCGTGGCGATGCGCGGGAACGAAAAAAGCCGGGGCGACGGACGCCCCGGCTCTTCCGGTCCGGGCTGCGAGCCCGGACGATTCGCGTTTGCGAACCTTGTTACTTCAGCATTTCGGTCAGCTGTTCCTGGAGCTCGGGATCGTTCTGGATCGCCATGGCGATCTCGTTGAACGATTCGACGTCCAGGCCGGCGTCTTCCACCGCCGCAGTCATTTCCTCGTTGGCCTGACGCTGAAGATCGCGGGCCTTTTCCGGATCTTCGACGTCCTGCAGGCGCGAGGAGAAGTCCTGCTGGATGGTGGAAATGTCGGACTGCGCGTCGGCGAACTGCTCGAGCTGCTGATCACTGACGTCGATCGGCTCCTGCTGCTGCTGTTGCTGCATCTGGCCCTGGCCCTGGCCCTGGCCTTGTCCCTGGCCTTGCTGCTGTTCCTGGGCGATGGTCGCCAGGCTGAAGGTCAGGGCAGTTGCGGCGGCGAAAATTTTGAGCGTATTGCCAAAGGTCATGATTCACTCCTTGAATCGTCTGTGTGGATTTATGTTGGCAGGTCTCTACTAGCAATCGGCGTGCCAAACCACCTGAACAAGCAAAAACAAGCGCTTACGGGCTTTGCTTTCGCTGCAACGGCTCCATTGATGTGACATAATGGCACATGTGCACTTGTTGAGACCCCTGCAAAGCCTTCGATTACAGCTCCTGGTGCTGGTGGTGCTTCCGCTCGCCGCCCTGGGAACGCTCGTCGTATGGCTCACGCACGAGGCGGTGCAGGATGCAGTCGAGCGCCGCCTGGAGAAGGAGATCGAGCTGGTGGCTCGAGCCATGCGTGTGCCCGTCGAAAGCGCCCTGCAGAAGGGAAACCTCCAGGGAGTCGAAGATACCCTCGACGCGGTCTTCGAGATTGGCCGGGTCTACGGGGCCTACGTCTATGATGCCGGCGGGCGGCGTATTGCCGTGGCCGGCGAGGCCCGGCCCGGGCGCCGCGAGCAGATCGAGGCGGTCGAACTGGTGGAGATCGGCGAAGAGCTGGGCCGTTACGCCGAGTTGGGCGGCGAGGAAGTGTTCTCGTATTTCGTGCCGCTGACGGGCACGACCGGGCGTATCGATGGTTTGTTGCAGGTGGTGCGTCTCGAAAGCGAGATCGCCGAGCGGCTCGACCAGATCAGGGACCGAACCTGGTTCGCCTGGATCGGGGTGATGGGGCTGATGCTGCTGATCGTCGTCGTCGGTTACAGGCTGGCCCTGGGCCGGCACGTGGAGCGCCTGGTCGCGTCGATGGCCCGGATCGAATCCGGTGACCGCCGCCATCGGGCTCGCGCCGATGGTCCGACCGAGATTTCGGGGGTCGCCGCGGCGTTCAACCGCATGCTCGACGGCCTCGATCGGATGGCCGAACAACTCGCAGAGCAGCGTCGCGAGCGTCGTCGGATGGAAGAGCGGATGCTCGCCCACGAGAGCCTGGCCCGGCTGGGCCGGTTTTCTTCCGGGGTCGCCCATGAACTGGGCGCGCCGCTGTCCGTCATCGACGGGGACGCCAGGCGCATGCAGAAGGACGAGACGGTGTCGGCGGATTCGCGGCGCCGGCTCGAAAGAATTCGCCGCCAGGTCTCGCGTACGCGTGAGCTCATCAACCAGCTCATGGAGTTCGCTCGCAGCGACAGCAGTGACCCCGAGATGGTGAACCTGGATCGTCTTCTCCAGCGCGTGCTTGCCGGCGTTCGGCCGGAGTGCGAGAGCCGCGGTATCGAGCTGGAGTTCCAGGTTCGCCAGCCCGGCGTTCAGGTCGAGGGTTGGGCGGCCCGGCTCGAACACGCGCTGCTTAACCTGGTTCGCAATGCAGTGCAGGCCGCCCGTGCGCGTGTGCTGGTCTCGCTTGACCTTGATCCGGAAGGTCGGGCGGTCGCCGCGATCGAGGACGATGGGCCCGGTGTGCCGCCCGCGCAGCGCGAGCGCATCTTCGAGCCTTTCCACACCGCCCGGGAAGGTCGCGGCGGCACCGGTCTGGGACTGGCGATCGTTCAGGGCGTGGTCGAGGAGCACGGTGCATCCATCGAAGTCGGTGAAAGCGAGGCGTTGGGCGGCAGTCGCATGACATTGATTCTTCCGGTGAGGTCGCAATGACGAAAGGTGCACGCGTTCTGGTCGTCGAGGACGACATGAGCCTGACCGAGCTGCTGGTCGAGGAGCTCGAGGCCGAAGGCTGCACGATCGATGCCCAGCCGTCCGCCGAACAGGCGCTGGAAATCATCGACGAGTTCGAGCCCGACGTGGTGGTCAGCGACCTGCAGCTTCCGGGTATCGACGGCCTGGCCCTGCTCGAACAATTGCGCAAGCGCCACGCCCCGCCCGCCGTCCTGATGATCAGTGCCTACGGCACGGTCGAGCGCGCCGTGGCGGCCTTGCAGGCCGGCGCCGAGAACTTTCTGACCAAGCCCCTGGACATGGATCACTTCATGCTCAGTATCCGGCGGCTGCTCGACAACCGCCGCCTGCACGAAGAGGTTCGGCGTTTTCGGGAGCTGCTCGGCGGGCCATCCTTTCACGGCATGCAGGGGTCGAGCCGCGTCATGCGCGTGCTGTTCGATCGCATCGGCCAGGTTGCTCGCGCCGACGGCCCTGTTCTCGTCAGCGGGGAATCCGGTACCGGCAAGGATCTCGTCGCCCGGGCGATTCATGCCGAGAGTTCGCGCGCCGAGGAGCCCTTCCTGGTCGTCAACTGCGCCGGTATCCCCGGCGAGCTGATGGAATCGGAGTTCTTCGGGCACATCGAAGGCGCCTTCTCCGGGGCCGATCGTGCGCGCAAGGGTCTGTTTCGCGAAGCCCAGGGCGGGACGCTCTTTCTCGACGAAATCGGCGAGATGCCGATCTCCCTCCAGGCCAAGATGCTGCGCGCGCTCCAGGACGGCCGGGTTCGGCCGGTGGGGGCCGAACGCGAGCACCAGGTGGACGTGCGTCTCGTGGCCGCCACCAACCAGGATCTGCACGAGCTGGTGCGCGCGGGCGACTTCCGCGAGGATCTCTACTATCGGCTCGAAGCGTTCCAGCTGGAAGTGCCGCCGCTGCGCGATCGCGGTGAGGACCTGGAAATGCTGGCCATGCAGTTCGTCGGGCGGTTCGCCGCCGCCCGGCAGCGTCCGGCGCGCTCGATCAGCAACGAAGCGCTGATGCTCATCCGCGACTACGCCTGGCCGGGCAACGTTCGCGAGCTGAGCAACGCCATGGAGCGGGCCGTCACTTTCTGCGAAGGCCACGAGATCGATGCCGGCCACCTTCCAGAACGAGTGCGACGGTCCACCGGCACGGGAGCGGGCAAGGCCGCCACGCAGGATCCGCTCGATGCCATGCTGGCGGCGGGCGGGATGCTGCCGTCGATGGACGAATTGCGTCGTCGCTACGTTCAGTACGTGCTCGATCGCGTTGACGGCAACAAGCGTCGGGCCGCGGCGCTGCTGGGCGTGGGGCGTCGGACCCTCTACCGCTGGTTGGACGAGGAGTGATCACGGCTTGGTTCAGCCGGGGTTGAACTCACCCGTGTTATCCAGAACATTCCATTGGAAGGGCGTTGCCGAAA
>CAZSGS010000128.1:4227-6912 GCA_964606365.1 uncultured Wenzhouxiangella sp.
ACGCCTTCGACTCGAACACCACAAGGAGTTCGCATGAGCCCCCTTAGACAGAAGATCGCCAAGCCACTTGCCGTCATGGCAGTCGTGTTCGTCTCGGCCTGCGCGACCACCACGGACCCGTACACGGGCGAGGAGCGGGCCACCCGGACGACGCAGGGTGCGGCCATCGGGGCCGGAGTCGGCGCGGTGATCGGCGCGATTACCGGCGGCGATCGTCTCGAACGTGCGGCCATCGGGGCCGGTGTCGGCGCCCTCAGCGGTGCCGCGATCGGCAACTACATGGATCGGCAGGAAGCCGAACTGCGCAGCCAGTTGGCTGGCACGGGCGTGACCGTGACCCGCCGCGGCGAGGACATCATCCTGAACATGCCCGGCAATGTCACCTTCGACTTCGACAGTGCCAGCCTGCGTTCGGAGTTCTACGACGTGCTCAACTCGGTGGTGATCGTGCTCGACGAGTACGAGAAAACGGTGCTCGTCGTCGACGGCCATACCGATTCGACCGGGTCGCGCAGCTACAACATGGAACTGTCCCGCCGCCGGGCCGATTCGGTTGGGGACTACCTGATCGCGCAGGGTGTCGAGCCGGTCCGCCTCGCCACCTACGGCTACGGGCCCGAGTACCCGATCGCCAGCAACGACACCGAGGCCGGTCGCGAGGCCAACCGCCGCGTCGAGCTGACCCTGTCGCCGGTCACCGAAGACTGACGGCGCGCTTATTCGCGAACGGGTTCGGCGCTCAGTTCGGCCGGAACGGAATCGAGGCCGACGTCTTCGCGCAGGATGCGGTGATCGGTATGAGACAGTTCCTCGAACTGGCCGCTCCTGACCCGCGCGGGCAGAAAGACCGGCCCGAACCGCACACGCTTGAGGCGCGCGACCTGCACGCCGACCGCTTCCCACAGGCGCCGGACCTCGCGGTAACGGCCTTCCATGAGCGCGACGGTGTACCAGCTGTGGCCGCCGGTGACTTCGCCGGCGACGATGTCGCTGAATCGCGCCGGGCCGTCGTCGAGCTTCACGCCCCGCAGCAGTTGTTCGATCTGTTCTTCGCTGACCGCGCCCCGAATGCGGCACAGGTACTCGCGGTCAACCTGGCCGGAAGGGTGCATCATGCGATTGGCCAATTCGCCGTCGGTGGTGAGGATCAACAGGCCGGCCGTATTGATGTCGAGCCGGCCGATGGCGATCCAGCGCCCCTGCTGCGGTCGGGGCAGGCGATCGAAAACCGTGCGGCGGCCTTCCGGGTCGCTGCGCGTGGTCACTTCGCCTTCGGGTTTGTGGTAGATCAGGGTACGGTGCTCGGCCGGCCGGCTGGTGACGCGCCAGCGCCGGCCGTCCATTTCGATCAGGCTGCCCGTCTCGACGGTGGCGCCGAGTTCGGCAACGGCGCCGTCGATGCGGATCTCACCGGCCTCGATTCGATCCTCCAGCTTGCGCCGCGAGCCGAGACCGGCCCGGGCGAGCACTTTCTGGAGCCGCTCGCTGACCTTTGATTCAGCCGGCAGGTCGCTCGGTCGGGTCGTCTTCGGGGTCCGTTTCTTCTTCGGGCCGGCTCGGCGTTTCGCCGTCCGTTTCGGACCCGGTGCCGGCGTCTGCCGGCGCGCGCCCTTCGGCGTCGTCTTCTCCGTTTCCGTGCGACGCGGATTGCGCTTGTTCGTGGTCTTCTTCGAGCGTTTGTTCGATGGCGTCTTCTTCGTCGCCTGTCTTCTCGTCGGCTTGCTCATGGCTGTCGTTCTCCGCGTTGGACGAGTCGTGTTCGGATCGAGGGCTTTGCAGTTCGAGTTCGGGCTCGAGGTTGTCGATGTCCTTGATCTCGGCCAGCGTCGGCAGGTCGTCCAGCGACTTCAGGTTGAAATAGTCGAGAAAGGCCCGGCTCGTGCCGATCAGCTCGGGGCGGCCCGGTACATCACGGTGGCCGATGACCCGGATCCAGTCACGCTCCTGCAGGGTGCGCAGGATGTTGGAGCTGACCGAAACGCCGCGAATCTGCTCGATCTCGCCGCGCGTGATGGGCTGTCGATAGGCGATGATCGCCAGCGTCTCGAGCAGGGCCCGCGAGTAGCGGGGCGGTTTTTCCGTCCACAACTGCGAGATGATCGGCATCAGGCTGGTGCGGATCTGCAGCCGGTAGCCGCTGCCGACCTCGCGTAGCTCGATGGCCCGGCCTTCGATCTCGGCATCGAGCGCGGCGAGGGCCTCTCGCAGTGGGCCGTGTCCGGGCTGTTCGCCTTCCGGAAACAGGCTGTTGAGCTGGTTCAGGCTGAGCGGGTGACCGGCGGCCAGCAGGGCGCCTTCGACGATGCGCTTCAAGTAGTCGATATCCATCGGGTCGTCTTCGATTTCAGGCGTGGGACGGGGTGCGAACGTAGATGCTGCCGAACAGCTCCTGCTGGACCAGATCGATGAGATGCTCGCGCAGCAGTTCGAGCATGGCCAGGAAGGTCACGACCGCGCCCATGCGGCCTTCATCGAGATCGAAGCAGGCGTCGGATTCGACGAACTGGTTGTTGGAGACGAGGTCGATGATGCGCGACATGCGCTCGCGCACCGAGAGCGTTTCGGCCTGGACGTGGTGGTGGGCGAACATCTCCGCCCGGGCCATCACGTCCTTGAGCGCGAGCAGAACTTCCCGCAGGTCGACTTCCGGCGGCAGCTTGACCTGGCCCTGATCCTCGACTTCGG
>CAZSGS010000129.1:0-6911 GCA_964606365.1 uncultured Wenzhouxiangella sp.
TCTCAACTTCTTTGTCTTCATTCGAGGATCGGCCCGTAGCCGGGCAGCTCGCCGGCCGGCGTGTTGCGCAGGCCGTTGAAATACAGCAGCAGGGCACCCCAGACGCTGGCCTGGACCAGCCAGCTGAACTCCCAGGGCACGAAAAAGGCAAGGAACTCGGTCACGACAACCCGACTGCATCAGCAACTGCTTATTTTAATCGAATACGGTGAGCATGCCGTGGCTAATTCTCGCCGGTCCGCCGGCGCCGGATCAGCCCCTCGGCGAGGAAGGCCGGGACGATGCGCTTGAGCCGGGCGCGCTGATCGTCGGCCAGTTTCGCCGCGATCAGGGCCTCGAGCCAGTCGGCGGTCATGCGCCGCTCGTCGCGGCCGCCCGCGGCGGCGGCCTCGCAGGCGATCAGGCGCAGCTCGTCGCGCTTGAACGAACGCGGGAAGCCGTCGAGATAGTTGCCGCACAGTCGTATCGTCAGGGCGGGGTAGCCGTGAACGCGCGAGGCGCGGACGAGTGCATACATCGACTCGGTATCGTCCAGGCAGAACGTCGGGTCCTGGTCGAGCAGGCGGGCGGCCTCCTCGACAGCCGCTTTCGGTCGGTCGAAGCCGGCGAGCAGGGCGTTGACGTGGATTCGCCCGTGCGCGAGTCTCCGCGAGCGCTCGCCGCTCATCGTCAGTGCATCGGCCAGCCGCCGATGCTGCTGGGGCGTGCCGCCCGACCGGACAAGGCGCTCGAACAGCGAATCGATGCCCTCGGGCCCGGCCGGGGCCGTGTCGTCGGCCGATGCGGGACCGTGAACCACGCGCCCGGCCAGGTCGAACCACGCGATCGTGGCCCAGATCCAGTAGAACAGCACCGCCGCTTTCTGGATCGACTGCAGAAACGGCGGCAAAGCAGGGATCGAAAGCAGCAGATAGCCGCCGGCGAGCACGAACAGCGTACCCACCAGATCGAGGCCCGGGCGCCAGCCCACCTCCACGACGAGATCGCGCCAGTACAGGGGGTCGAGCGCATCGAGCAGCGACGGCGAGCGCGCGAGCATCAGCGTGGCCGGGACAAGCGCCGCCAGGACGAGCACGGCCAGCAGCGCCGCAAGCCAGCCGACCGAAGCGCCGGTCAGTACCGCACTGGCCGGGACCATGGCCAGCAACCACAGCACGACCAGCCGGCCGACCAGGCCGGGTGGAATGTCCTGCGCTTGCCGCTCCGCCAGGGTCCGCGCACCGGCCGCCGAGGCCAGCAGGCAGCGTGCGGACAGGCGCAGGGTGATCATCCAGGTGGCGATCACGAACAGCAGCGTCAGCACGGTTCGCGGGCCCGCCGGCACCAGCGCCAGGGAGAGATCCAGCGCCAGCAGAATGCAGGGAAGCACCAGCAACCAGGCGCGCTGGCCACGCGCGAAGGGCACGCGCGCCGCGGCCGCCATATGCTGGCGAGCAGGCTCACCGTCTTTGATCGTCGCCACCTGCCGGGAAGCCTCCAACTTGACCGGATTGCCCCCTGTACCCGAGTATGCCGTGAACGATGCGGCAATTGGCACGATATCCTGTTCAACGACAACACGGCTTCACCCGCCAGAGAGACAGCACATGCGAAACAGGCAACAGACCGCGAAGATCCTGGGCTGGGCCGGCGTACTACCCTTCGGTGCCTGGGCGCTGGTGGCCTGGACGGGGGCGCCGCACTGGCTGATGGAGCTGCTGATCGGCTACGGCGTGCTCATCCTGGCTTTCATGGGCGGGACGCTGTGGTCCGCCGCGCTGGACAAGCCCGACGAGCCCGAAGCACCGTTGATCGCCAGCATCGTCCTCGTGCTCGCCGCCCTCCCGGCCTTCCTGCTGCCCGCCGTGTCTGCGGCGCTGCTGCTGGCGGTGCTGTTCGCGCTGCACTGGACGGCCGAATACCTGTGGATCCGACAGGCGCAGCCGGGCTGGTATCGCCGCATGCGCATGGGCATTACGGCCTCGGTCATCACCCTGCTGATCCTGGGTGTTCTGATCGAACTGGGTGCCTGAGCGATCGGAACCACTGACGCAGCGATCTGTCGATTCACAACGAGCCTATTCAAACCCACAACAGGAGCCTGCAATGATCAAGCGAACCGCAATCGCCTTGTTCGCCGCCACCTTCCTGGCCGCCCCGCTGGCGGCGCAGCACACCAAGGACTATTCCGACCAGTTGCCGGACGACCTGCCGGAGTTCGAGGAAGTCGACAAGAACGACGACTCGATGATCGACTGGGAAGAGGCCGAAGCCGCGGGCGTGCCGCGCGAAGTGTTCGACGCGGAGCAGCAGCAGGGCTACCTGACAAAACCGACCTGGGACTACGTGATCCTGCGCAAGGAGCCGTAACGACCGCCCCGAACGGGATGAAACGAAAAGGCGCCCGCGAGTGCGGGCGCCTGTTCCGGCGGCGGGATTACTCGATGATGAACTCGCCGCGCATCATGGCCACGTGGCCGGGGAAAGTGCAGAAGAACTCGTACTCGCCGCCGGCTTCCAGCCCGTCCAGGCTGAAGGTGATCGACGTCGACTCGCCGCCGCCGATTTGCTCGGTGGCAGCGATGACGCGGTCGTCATCGGGCTTGACGTAGTCGTTGTCCAGTCCGGCGGAAACACCGTCCTGGGCAATGCCCTGAACGTCGCCGCTCTCGGCCAGGACCCAGTTGTGGCCCATCTGCTCGACCGACATCTTGCCGCTGTGGGTCAGCTCCAGGGTCACTTCGGAACACTCGCTGCTGACGGTGAGCGAATCCTTGTCGTACTTCATCTGGTCGGTGCTGTCGATGGTCAGCTCGCAGTCCTGCGCGAGCAGCGTTCCCGAAAGCAGGATACCGGCGAGCAGGGATGACAGGCGTATCGCGTGATTCATGGGTTGCACTCCTTGTGGATTGCATTGTTTGGGGGCACTACTCTATCTCTGTCCCGTGGCGGGAAAATCAAGGCTCGAGGCCTTCGGATCAGGCGCTCTGGATCCCGCGGTCACGGCTGTGGTCGAAGCGCGACCAGACGCCGTCGTCCCCGTCCCAGCGCCCCCGCGTGGCGCCCTTGGCGTATTCTGTGGCGCGCTGCTCGAAGAAGTTGGCGAACTCCACGCCGTTGAGAATCTCGACCAGCCAGGGCAGCGGATGCTCGACGCGCGAGCGGTACTCGCCGTCGCGTTGCTCGAAGCAGCCGAACACCGTGGGCAGCTTCAGCTGCGCCAGGCGCCAGTCGGCGATGTAGCGCACGTAGGCCTTGATGTCGGCCGCCGACATGCCCTCGACCTCGCCCAGCTCGAAGGCCAGGTCGACGAAGTTCTCCTCGAGCCGCACCATCGTTTTCGCCACGTCGATGATGTCGTCGCGCACCGCCGGCGTCATCGCGCCGGTCTCGCGATTCCATTCGTGGAACAGGCGGATGACGCCCTCGCAGTGCAGCGACTCGTCGCGCACCGACCAGCTCACGATCTGGCCCATGCCCTTCATCTTGTTGAAGCGCGGAAAGTTGAGCAGCATGGCGAAACTGGCGAACAGGCTCATGCCCTCGGTGAAGGCGCCGAACATGGCCAGGGTGCGCGAGACGTCGGCGACGGTGTCGACGCCGAAAGTCTGCATGTAGTCGGCCTTGGCCTTCATCTGCCGGTAGTCGCGGAAGGCCTCGAACTCGGTCTGGGGCATGCCCAGGGTCTTGAGCAGCAGCGCGTAGGCGTCGATGTGCACCGTCTCCATGTTGGTGAAGGCGGCCATCATCATCTGGATTTCCAGCGGCTGGAAGATCGGGATGTAGCGTTTGAGGTAGTTGTCGCTGACTTCGACATCCGACTGCGTGAAGAAGCGGAAGATCTGCGTCAAAAGCGATCGCTCGGCCGCGCTCAGCCGCTCGTCGTTCCAGTCGCGGATGTCGTCGCCCAGCGGCACTTCCTCGCCCATCCAGTGGGTCTGCTGCTGGCGCTTCCAGAACTCGTAAGCCCAGCCGTAACGCTCCACGTCGTAGGTGCCGGTGGATTCGAGCAGGCCGACCCGGCCGCTGCCGACCAGGTCGAGGGGATTGGTGTCGGGTGCGATCACTGGCATGCCAGGCACTCCTCGTAGTCGGTGGCCGAGGCGTCGCCGGCGACGGGTTCGGCCGCATCCATGCGGCCGGCGAAGCCGGCGCGCTGAACGGCCTTCGAGCGACAGTAGTAGAGGCTCTTGATGCCGCGCTTCCAGGCGGTGTAGTGGAGCATGTGCAGATCCCACTTGTCGATGTCGCCGGGCAGGAACAGGTTCAGCGACTGGCTCTGGCAGATCATCGGCGCCCGATCGGCGGCCAGCTCGATGATCCAGCGCTGGTCGAGCTCGAAGGCGGTGCGAAAGACGGCCTTCTCGTGCTCGTCGAGGCAGTCGAGATGCTGCACCGAACCGTCGTGCTCGAGGATCGACTGCCAGGTGGCCGAGTCGTCGCGCCCGCGCTCGGCCAGCAGGGCCTGCAGGTGACGATTGCGCACGGTGAACGAACCCGACAGGGTCTTGTGGGTGTAGATGTTGGCCGGAATCGGTTCGATGCAGGCGCTCGTCCCACCGCAGATGATCGAGATCGAGGCGGTCGGGGCGACCGCCAGCTTGTGGCTGAAGCGCTCGCGCGCGCCGACACGCAACGCGTCCGGGCAGGGGCCGCGCTCTTCGGCCAGGGCGCGCGATGCGGCATCCATCCGCTCGCGGATATGCCGGAAGATCTTCAGGTTCCAGCCCTTGGCCGGGGCGGACTCGAACGGCACCTCGCGCGCCTGCAGAAAGGAATGGAAACCCATCACGCCCAGACCGATCGAGCGCTCGTTGAGGGCCGAATGGCGCGCCCGCCGCATTTCGGGCGGGGCGGCCTCGATGAAATGGGTCAACACATTGTCGAGGAAGCAGGCGATGTCCTCGATGAAGGCCTCGTCGTCGTGCCAGTCGTCCCAGCGCTCGATGTTGAGCGACGACAGGCAGCACACGGCGGTGCGTTCATGGCCGTCGGGGTCGCGCCCGGTCGGCAGGGTGATCTCGCTGCACAGGTTGGAGGTCGTCACCTTCAGCCCGCGCTGCCTCAGATGGGCCGGCATGCCGCCGTTGACCGTGTCGATGAACAGCAGGTAGGGCTCGCCGGTCTGCAGCCGCGTCTCGAGAATGCGCTGCCACAGCGAGCGCGCGTCGATGCGCCTGAGCACCTCGCCGGTCTTGGGGCTTTTGAGCGCGAAATCGCCGCCGTCGGTCACCGCCTGCATGAACTCGTCGGTGATATTGACGCCGTGGTGCAGGTTGAGCGCCTTGCGGTTGAAGTCGCCCGAGGGCTTGCGGATTTCGAGGAACTCCTCGATTTCGGGGTGGTGGACGTCGAGATAGACGGCGGCGGATCCGCGCCGGAGCGACCCCTGGCTGATGGCCAGCGTCAGCCCGTCCATGACGTGCACGAAGGGCATGATGCCGGAGGTCTTGCCGCTACCCTTGACCGCCTCGCCGATCGAACGCACCTGCCCCCAGTAGGTGCCGATGCCCCCGCCGCGCGAGGCCAGCCAGATGTTCTCGTTCCAGGTCTCGACGATACCCTCGAGCGAGTCCGGAACCGAGTTGAGAAAGCACGAAATCGGCAGCCCGCGCTCGGTACCGCCGTTGGACAGGATGGGCGTGGCCGGCATGAACCACAACCGCGACATGTAGTCGTAGAGCCGCTGCGCGTGGTCGGTATCGTCGGCAAACGCGCAGGCCACGCGGGCGAACATGTCCTGCGGACCCTCGCCGGGCAGCAGGTAGCGGTCGGCCAGGGTCTGGCGGCCGAAGTCGGTCAGCAGGCGGTCGCGCGAGCGCTCCAGCGCCAGGTCGGCAGGGTCGGGGCGCGGGCCCAGCGGCGCCGGCACGGGCGCATGGCGCGGCTGCGGCGGGAAGTCTTCGGGTTGAACCGGGGCGGTCAGTTCCATGCAATCCTCCGTTGTCTCGTCGTCCGGCCCGGATGGGAGCGGGCGGAAACGGAGGGCAGCCGCCCGACGCGGGGGCGCTTTCCGCAACCGCCGGGAACCCCGCCCGGGTGGATGTGGTGTGGTGCACGGCAGGTCTCCTGGCTCGCGGGTCGTCGCTCGAGCGCCGCCTTCCCGGTCGAACCGACCAGTGGCTGAAATGGCGCTTGAACTCGCCGCCTACAGTTGCGGGGACAGCTCCGGCATTGAATCGAGGAGGATTCGCACCGGATTCCCTAAACCCAAGATCTTGTGACCCTGGATAACCGTGACCCCGATATGTTGCGGCACTGAGCACCTGAGGTCAACACTGCCACCGCAACGAAAAGCGGCCCCGAAGTCCGGGGCCGCGCATATCGCTGGTGAGGTTCGGAGTTACTTGCCGAGTTCGGTCGGCAACGGCGGCGCCTCGTCGGGAATGTCGTCGGAGTAGTCCTCGAGCATCGCCCGGATCTGTTCGATGGCAGCCTGCAACTGGGTGTCGGTACCGTCGTTGGTCGCCACGGGGTCGAGCTCGACTTCGATGTCGGGCGCCACGCCCTCGTTCTCCACCGACCACTCGTCGTCGGTATCGACGAAGCGGAAGTGCGGCACGGTCATGGTGCCGCCGTCGACAAAGCCCGGGTTGGCGTAGATGCCGATCAGCCCGCCCCAGGTGCGCTTGCCGAGCAGCGGGCCGATGTCGAGTTCGCGGAAGGCGTAGGGCAGGTAATCACCACCGGAGCCGGCGTCCTGGTCGATCATCATCAGCTTCGGTCCGTGCATGCTGCCGAAGGGCGTGCGCGACATCTCGCCGTGGCGATAGACCCAGTTGGACAGGTGCGGGCGCGAGAGCACCTCGACGATGTAGTCGGCCGCCTGGCCGCCGCCGTTGGCGCGCTCGTCGATGATCACCGCCTCGCGGTCGAGCTGGGCGTGGAACATGCGGTTGAAGAAGGTGTAGCCGGCGCCGGCCGTGTTGGGC
>CAZSGS010000130.1:0-819 GCA_964606365.1 uncultured Wenzhouxiangella sp.
GCCGCAGCTCAGGGGCAAGCTGCCCTACAACCAGATCCGCAACATGTGGAGCTTCTGGCTGATGACCGGCGGGATGGCTTTCATGACCTTCACGCTGACCTTCGCCGGCGTCGTCCAGACCCACCTGCAGCGGGTCATGGGCGAGAGCTACATGGCCACGCAGGACCAGATCTGGGTGTTCTACGCCATGCGCTTCGCCGCCGGCATCGTGGTCGTGATCGGCGCGCTGATCTTCTTGTGGGCCACGCTCGGCAAAGCGCGCGAACAGAAGCCGGCCGGCGCCAGCCACGTCGCGGCGGATAGCGCCGGATGAGCGAAGCCCGGGCCGCGCAAAGCGACGATGCGCCCCTCCCCTGGTACCACGAGACTGCCGGGGAATGCGCCTTCTTCGAGGCGGCCTGGAAACAGGGCCTGCCGCTGCTGCTCAAGGGTCCGACCGGCTGCGGCAAGACCCGCTTCGTGGCGCACATGGCCGCCCGGCTGGGGCGGCCCCTGTTCACCGTCTCCTGTCACGACGACCTCACCGCCGCCGACCTGACCGGCCGCTACCTGCTCTCCGGCGGGGAGACGAAGTGGGCGGACGGCCCGCTGACCCGCGCCGTGCGCGAAGGTGGCATCTGCTATCTCGACGAGGTGGTCGAGGCGCGCAAGGATGTCACCGTCGTCATGCACCCGCTAACCGACGACCGTCGGATCCTGCCGCTGGAGCGTACCGGCGAAGTCCTGCAGGCACCGCCGGAGTTCATGCTGGTCGTCTCCTACAACCCCGGTTACCAGCACGTGCTCAAGTCGCTCAAGCCAAGCACCCGGCAGCGCTTT
>CAZSGS010000130.1:829-6909 GCA_964606365.1 uncultured Wenzhouxiangella sp.
TTCCGCCGCCGGAGGTGGAAACCGAAATCGTGGCCGCCGAAAGCGGCCTGTCGAAGGATCTGTGTGCCGGCCTGATCAATCTCGCCCGGCGCATCCGCGAGCTCAAGGGCAAGGATCTCGAGGAAGGCGTGTCGACACGCCTGCTGGTCTACTGCGCCTCGCTGGTCGCCGGCGGCATGGCGATGGAAACCGCCGCCCGGGCCACGCTCATCCAGCCGCTCAGCGACGACGAAGACGTCATCGCCGCGCTCGAGGAACTGCTCTCGCACAGCTTCTGACGAACCCTTGGATCCCACGCAGGGAGCATGAGCCCCGATGCCCGAATGGCTCGAATTCGAAGAACTCGCCGGCCGCTGGTGGCATCGCTGGGCATCGGCGGCGAGCAGCTACCCGACCCACCCCGACGCTGCCGTCGAGTTCGCATCCTTGCGCGATGCCCTGCCCGTCTACTTCCGCGCCCTCGGCGGCCCGACCGGCGTGACCCTGACCACCGCACGATCGGCGGGCCAGGCCCACCGGCTGAGCTGGCGCCAGCGCCTGGGCCTCGACCGGGAGCCGATGGAACTGGCGCGGCTCGACGCCGAGCACCTGGTCCTGCCGGACAACAACGCGCTGTTTCCCGACATCGAAAGCAACCGACTGCTGTATTTCTGGCAGACCGCGTTCCTGGCGTTCAGCCGACTGCCGCTGGCAACATCCGACCCGCTGCAGCGCGATCTGCTGTATCTGGCCGCCTCGGCCGAGTCGATGCAGGCATTGCAGCGGGAATTTCCCGGCTGGCGCACGCGCTACGCCGACCTGGCCGCCGGGCTGATTCGCCTGCGGCCGTCGCGCCGGCTGCCGCCGATCGAAGAGGCCGTCGAGCGGATCATCCTTCACCTGCTGGGCCGGGACGTCGAACTCGACGAGCGAGCGCATGAGCTGTACGAGGCCGTAACCAGAAGCCCCGAAAGCATCCGCGGCTTTCGCGCGCCGGCCGGCTACCGCCCGCCGCTGCCGGTGCCGCTCTGGCCGGCGGTTACCGCCGGTGCCGGAACCGAGGGCGGACCCGAGCGGGACGCCGACGAGGAAGAGCCCGGCGGCGATGCAACGGAAGCCGGCGAGCAGATGTTCCAGGCCCACCGGCGCCGCCTCGACCAGACCGAGCGCGACGACCCGCTGATGCTCAACCCCTTCGAGAAGATCATCTCCTGGGCGGAGATGGTCAACGTCAATCGCGCGGTCGAGGACGACGACGAGGACGAGGCGCGCCAGGCGGCCGAGGGACTCGACGAACTGACCCTGTCGAAGCACCGCAGGAAAGCGGCCACGCGCCTGAAGATGGGCCTGGAGGTCGCCACCGAAGCCGTGCCCGAGACCTCGCTGCAGGCCGAGATCACCTGGCCCGAATGGCACTACCGCCGTCGGCGCTACCTGCTCGATTTCTGTGCCGTGCAGGTGCTCGAGCCCGAAATAGCGGACGAGGACTGGTCGCCGGATGCCGACACCCGCGCGCGCATCCGCGGCGTTCGCCGGCAGTTCGAGGCGCTCAGGCCGCGGCGCGAACTCCTGCGCGCCCAGCTCGATGGCGACGAGTTCGACACCGACGCCCTGGTGCGAATGGTCACCGAGCGCGCCGCCGGCCATTCCGGCTCGGAACGCATCTATTCGACCTGGCGCGATCAGTCGCGCGACCTGGCCGTGGCCACCCTGGTGGACGTGTCGCTGTCGACCGATTCCTGGCTCGACGACCGGCGCGTGATCGACATCGAGAAAGAGGCCCTGCTGGTACTGGCCAACGGCATCGACGCCTGCGGCGACGATCAGGCCGTCTACAGCTTCACCTCGCATCGGCGCAAGCGCGTGGAGATCACGCCGCTCAAGCGTTTCGACGAAGCCATGGATCGCGATATCGAACGCCGCATCGCCGCTCTGAAACCCGGACGCTACACGCGCATGGGCACGGCCATCCGGCACGTGGCCGCCGAACTGGCCGCGCGGGCGAACCGCCATCGCCTGCTGCTGGTGCTCACCGACGGCAAGCCCAACGACACCGATCACTACGAGGGGCGCTACGCGATCGAGGACACCCGCATGGCCGTACGCGAGGCCCGCCGCGACGGGCTGGTTGTCTTCGGCGTCACCGTCGACGCGCGCGCCCGCCAGTACATCCCGCTGATCTTCGGCCGCAGCGGCTACGCCATCGTGCCCCGCGCCGCCGCGCTGGCCACCGCCCTGCCCGCGATCTATCGCCAGCTCGTCCAGCGCTGAACTCGCGCAGCCCGGCGAGGTCAACTCCAAGCAAGGAGTGCTAGAATCGAGTCATGATCGGGATATCCCGCACGCTGCTGAACGGACTGCTCGCTGTCGCCCTGTTGACCGGGGGGCTGCCGGTCTGGGCCGGCACTGCGCTGGGCGAGCACCCGATGCCGGCCGCCGAGTCGGATTCCGGCGGCCAAAGCGATTCCGATTGTCATTCCAGCAACACCCCGGCCGATACCAGCAGCGACGAGTCAACGCATGAGTGCTGCGACAGCGGCGAGATCTGCGACAACGACGACTGCCGTTGCCTCTGCCCCGCCTTGAGCCTCGTGGTCCCCATCCCTGCAACCGCCGCGGGTTGGGCTGCGCCGGCCAGCCCGGCCTGGACGTCGACGTCCCCCTCACCCACCAAGATCCCCGCCACCCTGCTGCGCCCGCCAAGGGCCTGACCTCCTTCGCCTGTTCGCGGGCGGCGCTGCGCCGCCTGGTCGATTCTTCCGAATAGCAAGAGAGGTCTGCCATGCAGACGCCCAACCGATGGCATATTGTCGCCATCATCCTGTTGATCGCCGCCACGCCACGCGCGGTTGCAATGGAACTGGCCCTGGCCGAATCGCTGGCGCTCGAAAACGACCCCGGGCTGCAGGCGCTCGAGCAGCGCGTGCTCGCGCGCGAGGCATCGGCCCGCGCCGACGGCGCCCTGCCCGACCCGGAAGTATTCATCGGCGCCCGGGGCCTCCCCGTGGACGACCCGCTCGACGCGGACATGATGACCCAGTACCGGATCGGCTTTCGCCAACGCCTGCCCGCCGGCGACACGCTGGCGCTCAGGCGCGCGTCCGGCTCGCGGGAGGCGCGCGCGCTCGAGGCGCGTCACCGGGCGCGAAAGCTGGCGGTGCTCCGCCAGACGCGCTCGGCCTGGATCGACTGGGTCGCGGCCCGACAGGCCCTGGCGGTCACCCGCAGCAGCCGGCAGTCTTTCGAGGACCTGCTGGAGATCACCGAAGCGCGCTACCGCTCCGGCACCGGCCGACAGCGCGACATCAGCCAGGCCAGGCTCGAGCTGGCGCTGCTCGACGAGCGCATCCTGGAACGCGAAACCGCCGTCGATGAGGCGGCCAGCCGGCTCGAACGCTGGGCCGGCCGCGCTCCGGATCCGGGCCGCCAGCCACAACTACCGGACTGGCCGAGCCCCCCGGGCTTTTCTCGTCTTGAACACGATCTCCGCGCCCACCCGAGCCTGGCCGAGCTCGAGTACCGGCACTCGGCGGAGGCGTCGCGTGTTGGCCTGGCGCGAGAAGCCTACCGGCCGCATTGGATGATCGAGGCCGGCTACGGCCACAGCCGCGGCAACGACCCGATGAGCGGCAATCGCCAATCCGACAAGCTGTTCGCAATGGTCAGCTTCAGCCTGCCGCTGTTTACCGCCAACCGGCAGGACCAGCGCCTGGCCGCGGCGCAGGCCGAACGACGCGCGCGTGGGCACGACATCAGCGCGCGGCTCGAGCAACTCCGGGGCGAACTCGACCGCCACAACCGCCTGTGGCAGCGCCGCAACCAGCGCCTTGAACTGGTGGAACAGCAGGTCCTGGTGGCGGCCGAGAATACCGTGGAGTCGACCCTGACCGCCTACCGTTCCGACCGCGCCAGCTTCGACGAACTGATCCGCGCCCGCCTGGCCCTGCTGGACCAGGAGCTGGCCGCCATCGACCTGCGGCGCAAGCGCCTGCAGGCCGCCGTGCAACTTCGCTACCTGGCCGGGGAGACTGAATCATGAAGATCCTTGTCGCGATACTCACACTGGCCCTGGCCCTGCCGCTTGCGGCGCGCCAGGACGAGCATGACAACCACGACCACGCCGAACATTCACCCGCCGAGACCGCCGGCGAACAAAACGCCGTCGACCAGATGATCCAGGACTCGGACAGCGCTTCCGGCAGCGACTGGACCTGCCCCATGCACCCACAGGTCTCGCGCGACGGCCCGGGACAGTGCCCGATCTGCGGCATGGATCTTGTCGAACGTGAGCAATCCGACGACGAAACGACCGTGCGCGTTCCCGGCCGCATCCAGCAGAGCATGAACCTGCGAACTTCCGAGGTGCAGCGTGGCCGCCTGTGGCGGCGCATCGATACCGTCGGCCGCGTCCAGGTCGACGAGACCGGCCTGGTCCACCTGCATCCGCGGGTGGAAGGCTGGGTCGGCAAACTCGACGTCAATGCCGTGGGCGAGCCGGTCGAAGCCGGCCAGCGCCTTTTCACGCTCTACTCGCGTGAACTGGTCAACGCCCAGGAGGAATTCCTTCAGGCCCTGCGGTCGGGCGGCGCGGAGATGGCCCGCGCCGCGCGCCAGCGCCTGGCCGCGCTCGACGTCCAGCCGCAGGTCATCGAACGCATCGAGCGCGATCGGCAGGTGATCGAGTACCTGCCCTGGCACGCCGCGCAGGACGGCTACGTTCGCACCCTCAACATCCGCCCCGGCATGTTCGTCGCGCCGGGCAGCGACATGCTGGTCATCGCCGATCCCGATCGCGTCTGGGTGATGGCCGACGTCTTCGCCGGACAGATGGCCTGGATCGAAGCCGGCCAGGCGGTCGAAATCACGCGCGAGGCCCGACCCGGCCGAACCCTCGATGCCGAGATCGACTTCGTCTATCCGGAACTCGACGAGACGACCCGGACCGCCCGCGCCCGCATCGCGATCGAAGACGCCGAGGCCGGCCTGCGCCCCGGTGAGTGGGCAACGGTCACGATCTACGCCGGACCGAAGGACGACCTGCTGTTCGTGCCGACCGAGGCCCTGATCCGCACCGGCACGGCCACCCGCGTGGTCCTGCGCGACGACGACGAGCGCTTCTCGGTGCGCGACGTGCGTGCCGGCATGGAAAGCGGCGAGTACACCGAGATCGTCGCCGGTGTCAGCGAAGGCGAGGAAGTCGTCACCTCCGGGCAGTTCCTGGTCGATTCCGAAGCCAACCTCCGCGCCGGCCACGACCGGCTGGGAGGAAGTCATGACCACTGATTACGAGTCATCGGTCGTGTATCTCTCGCAAAGGCGCAAAGTCGCGAAGAAGAATGAAAACACTTCATTCACGTTCGTCAAAGCGAGCATGTCATTTCGAGGCACCTCCGACCTCACCTTGAAAATAGTCACTGAACTCCTTGCATCCTTCGCGCCTTCGCGCCTTTGCGAGAGCTTCCGGGCCAATCAACGTGCCCACGGAGGTAGATCATGATTGAAGCCATCATACGTTGGTCATTGGCCAATCGCGCACTCGTGCTGCTAGCCGCGGCGATCCTGGCCGTGCTCGGGATCTTCGCCATTCGCGCCACGCCGGTCGATGCCATTCCCGACCTGTCCGACCCGCAGGTGATCGTGCGCGCCGCCTTCCCCGGCCAGGCGCCGCAGGTGGTCGAGGACCAGGTCACCTATCCGCTGACCACCGCGCTTATGGCCGTGCCGGGCGCCAACACCGTGCGCGGTTTCTCGATGTTCGGCGATTCGTTCATCACCATCCTGTTCGAGGAAGGCACCGATCTGTACTGGGCGCGCTCGCGGGTGCTGGAGTACCTCAGCCAGGTCTCGGGTCGGCTCCCCGAAGGCGTCCAGGCCCAGCTCGGGCCGGATGCGACGGGTGTGGGCTGGGTCTACAAGTACGTGCTCGTCGATCGCAGCGGCGAGCACGACCTGGCCGAGTTGCGGGCCCTGCAGGACTGGTTCCTGAAGTTCGAGCTGCAGTCGATCGCCGGCGTCTCGGAAGTCGCGACCATGGGCGGCATGGTGCGCCAGTACCAGGTCGCGCTCGACCCCAACCGGCTACGGGCCTACAACCTGGACAT
>CAZSGS010000131.1:0-6903 GCA_964606365.1 uncultured Wenzhouxiangella sp.
CAATTGTCGTAACTGCAAGCGTCCTGGGGGGGTACGTTCTCCATGGCGGTAATCTCATGGTGCTCTGGCAGCCCACTGAAATACTGATCATCGGCGGTGCAGCGGTGGGCTCCTTCGTTATTGCCAACCCGATGCATACCATAAAGGAAGTGGGCAAAGGGGTCCTCATGCAGTTGACGGGGTCTCCCTACAACAAGTCCTATTACATGGATCTGCTCAGCCTGATGTACGAGATTTTCGACAAATCCCGCAAGCAGGGGGTCATGGCCATTGAAGAGGACATCGATAACCCCCAGGAAAGCCAGATTTTCACCCGCTACCCGGCCATCATGAAGTCGAAGTATCTGCTTGCCTTCATGACCGATTACCTGCGCATCATCAGTTCCGGAAACATGGCCACTCATGAACTCGAAGGCATGATGGAGAACGAGATCGACAGCCGCCAGCATGAGCTTGAAGAGCCGGCTCACGCGGTCAACAAGATAGCCGATGCCTTGCCTGGGCTCGGTATTGTTGCGGCGGTGCTGGGTATTGTGATCACCATGAACTTCCTGAGTGAGGGGCCGGAAAAAATCGGTCTCAGCGTGGCGGCTGCGCTGGTAGGTACCTTTCTGGGCATCTGGATGGGGTACGGTTTTGTGGGCCCCACGTCCATCGCCATGGAGCACTCGGCAAGGTACGAGCTCAAGGCCTATGAATGTGTGAAATCCGCGATTGTTGCCACCGTCTCGGGCCAGGCTCCGCAAATGGCGATCGAATTCGGCCGCAAGGCCTTACCGTCGGACAAGCGCCCGGGGTTCCAGGAACTGAACGATCACGTACGTTCAAAATAAACTGAACAAGAGCCGTCTGGAGCAGTTTCTTGGAAGAACAGCCGATTATCGTCAAGCGCAAAAAGAAAGTTGTCGGGGGGCACCATGGCGGGTCATGGAAGGTGGCTTTCGCCGATTTTGCCACCGCCATGATGGCGTTTTTCCTTGTGCTCTGGCTGACGGCAACCGCATCCCCGGAGCAGAAGCTGGCAGTTGAGGGGTACTTCAAAGACCCGGTGGGCTTCACCGAAGGCGGGTCGCCCAACCCGGTTGACCTTGAGGGCAGTGCCTCGGTCATCAACGAGAGCAGCGAGGATATCGAGAGCAGCGATATCCAGATTGAAGACCAGGTGGTGGAAGAGCTTTCCCAGAGCCTGGAACAGCAGCAGATGGAAGAATTGTTCCAGGACCTGAAAGACCGTATTGAACAGAATGAAACCCTGCAGGAGTTCAAGGACCAGCTGTTGATCGACATCACCAGCGAAGGCCTGCGGATACAGATCGTCGACCGGTCACAGCGCCCGATGTTCGACAGTGGCCGTGACGAGCTCAAGTACTATTCCCAGGATATCCTGTTTGAACTGGCGAAAACCCTGGCTACCGTCAATAACAAACTGAGTATCACCGGCCACACTGATTCCACGCCGTTCAGCGGCCGCCCCGGTTATACCAACTGGGAGCTGTCGGCGGACCGCGACCTGCTCGAAATCGAGTGCGACACCGAATCGATCGGCAAGTCCAGCGACAGCGACGTCAGCCGCCAGAAAGCGAGCTGGCCATACCTGTTCGGCGTCGAGGCGGCCCGCACGCGAATCGCCGAACTCGCCGCCGAAGCCACCGACGCACTCGACCGCGTGGAGGGCGACACCGGCGGCCTTCGCTGGCTTGCCGGTCGTCTCGTCAATCGGCAATCCTGACCCGGCAGAGAATGTCGGCGATCTCGTGGCCCTTCTTCTGGCCGCGCTGTTCGAAATGCGTTCGCGGCCGCCAGGACGGACGCGGCACGAACGGATCGCCCTCCAGTTCCAGTGACGGCACTTCGGCAATCGCCTCGACCATCCAGTCGGCGTACGGCGCCCAGTCGGTCGCGAGGTGCAGCAGGCCGCCGGGCCGCAGGCAGCCGACCAGTTGCTCGAGAAACGCCGGCTGAATCAACCGGCGCTTGTGGTGGCGCTTCTTCGGCCAGGGGTCGGGGAAGTAGATGCGGACTTCGTCCAGGCTCCCCGGCACCACCTGTTCGGCGAGCACCTCCACGGCGTCGCGCATGGCCACGCGCACGTTGTCCAGGCCTTCGTCTTCGACGCTCTTGAGCAGGCGCCCGACGCCCGGTTCGTGCACTTCGATGCCGACGAAGTTCTTGTCCGGCTCATTGGCCGCCATCCAGGCCAGTGCCTGGCCGTTGCCGAAGCCGATCTCGACCACCAGCGGCGCCTCGCGGTCGAAAGCCCGGCGCAGATCGGCCACATCCGGGTCGACCCCGTAGCGCGGGAGCAATTCTTCGAGCGCGCGGCGCTGCCCCGGCGTCAAGCGACCGGGCCGGCGCACGAAGCTGCGGATACGGCGGAGGTGGTTCGTTTGATCGTTCATTCGTTCGCTGGAAGGCTTGTGGTCCGTGGTCCGGAAACCGGAAACGGCGCAAGATAGCGTAGGTCGGGGTCGCATCCCCGACGGACACCATCTCGGATTCCCCCACTACCGGCTACACGTGTTCTTGGCCCGAAGGTGGGACACGCATGAGCAGCCGGTGGTGGCCGAATGAAGGTCGTCCGTCGGGGATGCGACCCCGACCTACGCGGACCCTGCGATCTCCACCCGGTCGCCGTCGTTGACTGTCACCTCGGCAAACCGGGATTCCGGCACTTGTTCTCCGTTGCGCACGACGCGCACGCCGCGCTCGTCGTAGCCGAGCTCCTCGAGCACGCCGGCAACCGTCAGGTTGTCGGAGAACGTTCGGATTTCACCGTTGAGCTGAACTTCCATGCCCCGGATTGTACCGCCTCGCAGCGGCGTCCGGGTCCCGGCACACGCACACGGCTGCAACGATGATCGTGCCGCCGATCAGCAACTTGAGCCAGTCGATATCGCGATTCCAGAACGCGAAATTCACCAGGATGCCGGCGGGGATAAGCATGTTGTTCATGGCCGCCAGCTGCCCGATGTTGACCCGTTTCGCACCCAGGTTCCAGCCCAGGTAGCCCAGGCCCGAGGCAACCAGCCCCAGCCACGCCAGAACACCCCACTGCAGGGCCGTGGTCGGCCAGCGCGCGTGGTCGGCGAACAACAGGACAGCCGCGCCCGCGATCACGACCGCGCCCAGGAAGAAGAAACCGAACGCCTGCACCTGGGATACCGCGCCGCCCAGTTCTGTGCGCTTGTAGGCGACCTGCCCGGCGGCAAAGCAGAGATTCGCTGCCTGTACCAGCGCGAACCCGGTCAGGAAGTCCGGACTGACCGAACCGAAGCGAATCACCGCCGCCCCGGCGACAGCGAGCACGGCCCCGAGCCAGAAACGCCTCGGCACGTGACGTCGGCCAATCAGCACTTCATCGATCAGGGTCACGTACAGGGGTGTGAAGATCGTGAACAGCAACAGCTCGGGCACCCTCAGGTAGCCGTAGGCGTGGAAGAGAAACAGGTACATCAGGCCGATCTGGACCGCCCCGATGGCCATCAGCGTGCCCCCCGTCTTCCACCCCGGCCGTGACGAGCGCAACAGAAGCGGTGCGAAGACCGCCAGTGCCAGCACGGCCCGCAGGAATACCGAGATGAAATTATCCACCTGGCCGGACAGATACACCCCGATCAAGGAGAAGCTGAAGGCCCACAACACCGTGACGATCCACAAGAGCGACATGCCTGCCTGACCGGAAGGAAGAAACGCCCGGCAGTGTAAACGCAATCGGCGGCCGCGACCACGGTCCGCGCCCGGAAGGGCGGCCTGTACAGCCCGGGGCCGGACCGGTACGATGAAGCCACGCGTCCACGGGCACGCGCATCGATGAGGAGGGGCGTTTGAACGTTCCGTCTGACCCTGATCGCCACCGCAACGTAGCCACGCTGGGAATCCTGATCGGGCTCGGCGGCTTGGTGCTCGTTCTGGCGCTGCTGCCGCTGGAACTGCCCGACCTGATGCCGCAGTACGTGGCGATCCACAGCGCGCTGGAAATCACGGCGATCGCAATGGCCTTCGTGGTCTTTGCGGTCGGCTGGAACAGCTACCAGCAGCGCACCCCCTTGCCGCTGCTGGTGATTTCGATCGCTTTCCTGGGCGTGGCCGCGCTCGATCTCGGCCACGTGCTGTCGTTCACCGGCATGCCCGACTTCATCACCCCCGCCGGAGAGGAAAAGACCATTCGCTTCTGGCTGGCCGCCCGGTTGCTTGCGGCGACGGCACTGGCGTCGGCGATGTTCCTGCCCTGGCGCCCGCCCGATCAGGGACCCTGGTTCAGACGTGCGCTGCTGCTCGCGGCGGTCGGTTTCGTCTGCGGCGCCTATGCCGTCATTCTTGGTGCACCACAGGTATTGCCGACCTTCTTCGACCCGCACACCGGGCTGACGCCCTTCAAGATCGGGACGGAGTATTTGGTCATTGCGCTACACCTCGTCGGTGCAATCACGTTGTGGCTGCGACGGAAATCGCTGTGGCAGGTCGACGTGCATTCGCTGCTTACGGCCATCCTGATCATCGCCATGAGCGAGTTGTTGTTCACGCTCTACGATACCGTCAGCGACTACTACGCATTGACCGGCCACCTCTACAAGATCGCGGCCTATTACTACCTCTTCCGCGCGCTGGTCATCGGCGGCATCGAAACGCCCTACCGGAAACTGGCCGGCGCGAAAGCACGCCTGAAGGCGACGCTCGAAGCCCTGCCCGATATCATCTTCGAGCTCGACCACGACGGGATCATCCACCAGTTCCACTCCCGCTATTCCGGGCTGCTCGCCCGGCCCGAGGAAGCCCTGGGACGCTGCATCTTCGACTTCCTGCCCGAGGACGTCGCAGCGGTCATGGGCGACCTGCTGGACGAGGTGCATCGCAACGGCCGGTCCCGGGAATACGAGTACCGGCTTGAAGTGGACGGCGAGCAGCGATACTTCGAGGCGATCGGCAACCGTCTCGAAGGAAGCGAGGGGCGGCGGGAGCGCTTCATCGTATTCGTCCGCGACGTCACCGACGCCAGGCAGCTGGCGCACGAACTGCGCATCGCCGCGGCCGCCTTCGAATCCCAGGAAAGCATCTGCATCACCGACGAGGAACATCGCATCCTTCGCGTCAACTCGGCATTCAGCCTGATTACCGGTTTCAGCAGCGAAGAGAGCATCGGGAAGCGCGCCGACTTCCTGCTGGCACCCGGCGAGCACGATCGCGTCGGCACAGCCATCGCCGAATCCCTCGCACGGCATGGCCGCTGGCGCGGTGAGGTCAACCTGCAGCACAAAGTCGGCGAAACGCATTCCCAGCTGCTTCTGGTCACCGCCGTTCGCGGCGACCACGGAATGATCCGGAACTTCATCTACGACTACATCGATATCAGCGCGCTCAAGAAGGCCGAAGTACGAATGCAGCAGCTGGCCCTGTACGATCCGCTGACCGGGCTGGGCAACCGCCGGCTGCTCCAGCGGCGCCTCGACGACACCCTCGCCCAGTGCCGTCAGTCCGGCCAGTACGGCAGCCTGCTGATGATCAACCTGATCGGTTTCAAGCGCATCAACGACGCGATGGGCATGAGCGCCGGCGACCGACTGCTCATCGAAGTCGGCCAGGAGCTTCGCGCGATCGCGGGCCAGGAACAGCTCGCCTATCGGCAGGGCGCCGATGAGTTCGCGCTGATCGCGACCGGGGTGGGCCGAAGCTGGCAGGCGGCCGTCGGCAACGTCAGCCGCATCGCGGATCGAGTATTCGCGGCACTCGATCGCGTCTACCGCATTCACGATCAGGACTATTTCAATCGATGCCGGATCGGCGCGACGCTGATCGACGGCCAGAGCAGCGAAAGCATGGACATCTTCAACCAGGCCGCCATCGCCCTGCACCAGGTCAAGAGCCTGCCGGACCGGACGTTCAGTTTTTTCGACAAGCACATGCAAGAAGCGGTGGCACAGGAGCAGACCGTCGAAAGCGACCTGCGCCGGGCGATCCGGGACGGCCAGTTCGAACTGTACTTCCAGCCCAAGGTCGACAGCCAGCGGCGCATCGTCGGCGCCGAGGCGCTCATCCGCTGGCACCACCCCGAGCGGGGCATCATCCAGCCGACCGACTTCATTTCCACCGCCGAACAAAGCGGCCTGATCACGCCGATCGAGAAGTGGACACTCGCCGCAGCCGTGAGTCAGTTGAGCTGCTGGCAGGCGTCCCAGGCAACGCGAGACTGGTCGCTGAGCGTCACTATCGCCTCCAGCCAGCTCTACCGCAGCGACTTCGAGTCGCACCTGACCGGCCTTCTCGACGAACACCCGATCCGCAAGGACCGGCTCATCGTAGAGTTCACCGAGAGCACGCTGCTCTACGACATCCACGCCGCCGGCGAGAAAATCCGTTCACTCGCGGCCCTCGGCGTGCGATTCGCCATCGACGACTTCGGCACGGGCTACTCCTCCCTGGCCTACCTGGGGCGACTGCCCGTACACGAACTCAAGATCGACCGAAGCTTCATCCGCGATCTCGACAAGGCGCCCTACAACGCAGCCATCGTGCGCATGATCATCGAAATGGCGCAGATCCTGAAGCTGCAGGTCGTCGCCGAGGGCGTCGAAACCGAAGCGCAGATGACATTCCTCGTCGAACAGGGATGCGATCTGATGCAGGGCTTCCTGTTCGGCCGGCCCGAACCAATCGGCCAACTCCAGCGAGAAGCCGAACAGAGACGGGGCGCGGAATCGGCAGAACCGGGGCAGCCCCTCGAGCACTGACAAGGGACTGTCCCTTCCGCTCTCCGGCAAGCCGATGGCAAATTTCCTACAAACCATCGCGCGCAGTGCCCATTTCGACAACGTTTTCTCTGACGCAAGCTATACCCAGTTTCACCAGCGAGATCACCATGGGCCTGGCCACCGTACTCTCACGCGCCGCCGTCGGCATCGAAGCACC
>CAZSGS010000132.1:0-6876 GCA_964606365.1 uncultured Wenzhouxiangella sp.
ATCGATCACTTCGAACTCGACGGTTCCGAACGATATTTTCTGCCAGGGCGCGAGCCGCACTCGACCCTGCACCGCCATGCCGTCGACACGAGTGCCGTTGGTCGACCCCAGATCGATGATCTCGACCTGCCCATCTTCGCAGAAGACCTGCGCGTGAAAGCCGGATACGCTGTCGTCCACAATGACAAGATCGTTGGCGCAATCTCGACCGATCGTTTGGCGGGGGTTCCCAGAACTCAGTTCGAGTCTTTGCTCTGACTCTCCCTCTAAAATCAGCAATTTCAATGTCTCCTTGTTCGATACATAGTCTGTTGGCAGTTAGTGCGATATCGCCGAAAAGCCCTTATCACCCAGATTCCCTGAAGGGGTGCGTTGAACCAACCTGAAAGAACTTTCATGATGCCTTTCCTTTCAATCAGCTAGTTACACGACGGCATAAAATTTTCCTGTTCCCTTTCCAAGAACCGAGACTTATCAAGTTGTCACTAATGTCATCGTGCGCCAAATAGTGAGACGGTTTTTGATTGTCATGCCTACTGATAAAGTATCGACGGCTAGAGCTATGAAAGGATCTACCCCCACGTTGGACCCATCGATGGGCATCGTCATCCGCCAACCCTACAATGCGAAAAAACTCAGCACCGGATTGCCCATTTTCAAAGTATTCAGTCACATCGTGCCAATCTGCAATCTGGAAACGTGACCCAAGCTCTGTTCTGCAAGCGCCATCCAGATCAGGATCTCCCCAGGCATAGGACTTCCTGGTGCTCGCAAATGGAATGCCTTGTGTTGGCCAGTCCCTAGTTGCCCGGAGGCGAGCCAAAAGCTGCTTATCAACCTCACCGGTAATTTCTAGTCCGGCGGCCCGCTCAAACGAACGAATTCCACCAGCCGTTGACTCTCCATACTGCCCATCCGGGTAAACGTCGCGCCCCAAGCGGCGAAGCTCACTCTGGATGTCGCGAACTAGCTGCTGCCGTTCCTCTTCGGCCCGCTTAATCTCAGATATACGCCGACGGGCCTCTTGACCGTAGCGACCGTCGGGAAAGGACTCGATGTAGTCTTGATAGGCGCCGACTGTGGCTTCCTGCAGGGCCCGCGACCAAGCATTTTCGTGCAGACTGTCAAATTCGGCCCGCAATCGCTCGATCAGAATCCCGTCAACCGCGCCGCTGACTAGCAGCTCCTGTTCGCGTTCAAAGGCCCGAATCGAGGCTGCGGTTCTCGGCCCTAAGTCACCGCTTTCAGGCACGGGGAAACCCAGGCGATTAAGCAATTGCTGTGCCTGCAGGACCTGATCCTCTGCAACGGCCTTCTCGCTTTCCGCCGGCGCCGATGAACGACTGCCAACATTCGAATCCGAACCAGCCGACCCGGAAGGCGTTGTGTGACCAGCCAGGATTCCCGTTGACCTATTAAGATCCCACCAGGCATAGGCCCCGACGGCAATGAAGGCAGCCAGGGCAGCTCCTCCCAGCGCCCATTTCCAGGCGCTGCTAATGTCTGGAGGTGATGCAGAAGGAGCGTCGGTCTTCGTGTTCGCTGCTCGTGGCCGCTGAACCATGCGCGTGGCATGAGGCGGTGGCTCTATTGCAGCACCCTGCTCGAGTTGTTCCAGATCCGTTAGCAGTTGACTGCCGCTTTGGTAGCGTTCGTCAGGGTCCTTTGCCAACAGCTTGTCGAGAATGAGCTGATACGCCTGCAGCTCCGGGGGCAGCTTCGGTGGTGCGTCGTTGATGTGCATCAGGCCGACGGCGAAGCTGTCCTGGGCGTCGAAGGGGACTTTGCCGGTGAGCATTTCGTGGAAGACCACGCCCAGGGCATAGAGATCGGATCGGCCATCGACTTCCTTGCCGCGCGCCTGCTCGGGGCTCATGTAGTGCGGCGTGCCGATGGACAGGCCAGTGCCGGTCATGCGCGTTCCCGACCCCATCGCCCGCGCAATGCCGAAATCCGACAGGACGGCATTGCCGGCCTCACGAAACAGGATGTTCTCGGGCTTGACATCGCGGTGGACAAAGCCCTTCTCGTGGGCGTAGTTCAGGGCATCGGCGATGTCTCTGAGAACGCGGGTGGCCGTGCTGGGCTTCAGTGCGCCCCGGGAGAGCCGGGATTTGAGCTCGCCACCGCCAAGCAGCGCCATGGCAAAGTACTGAGAACCATCCTCCGCGCCGACCTCGAACAGAGGCACGATGCCGGGGTGCTCCAGGCTGGCAGCCGCCCGAACTTCCTTCTGGAATCGGGCCACGCGCTCCTGGTCTCTGGCGAAGGCGGCCGGCAGCACTTTCAAGGCCACTCGTCGACCCAGTTCGATGTCCTCGGCTTCATATACATCTGCCATGCCGCCCTGCCCGAGCAGGCGGATGACTCTGTAACGGCCGAATATGCTACCTTCCCTCAGCGTCTCCATGGACTGTTACTGTTCCCTGGTAATTCCGTTCAAACTTTCATTCATGGCAGTGGATTAATCTAGCCCGGCTCGTCTACGAATAAACGGCAGGACCTGAGACTCTCCCGGATCTTCATCGGCAGGCTCAAAAACTTCGAAGCTTCGATCAAAGGATCGGTTGACTCGATGCCCGTCAGGGTCAGTGCCGGACAAGTCGATTGTCAGGCGATGGACCCCGGCCTTGTCCGGCACGAACTGGTGAATAGGCAATGGGCCGCCTGCCGACAGCATACGAACGGCCGAACCCAGCGTCGATCGATCCCTGACAGTCTCTCCACCCGGCAGATGGATCGCTGTGTCGACACTTTCCCAATCCACCGGCACATCGGTTTCGATACCGATTTGCACTTCTCGCCCGCGCACCGGCCTGCCGGGTTCGAGCCGCCACTGTGCGGACAGCCCCGATCGTCGTGTGGCCACACGTGCTTCGTAGTCGATCGTTCCCTCTTCGGCATCCACACCCTCCAGCTGCATGGTCCATTTCCCGGCGCGAGGGGCGTCGATGCGCATCAGGTTATAGGTATCGCTCTTGCGCCCCAATCCGGCATTGACGGCTTGAGACAGATTGAGAACCTGCCCGTGCGGATCAATCATGGTCAGATCGATGTCGCTGCCGGGCCAGCTCACTTGCGGCAAAATCTGTTGCAGGCCGGGCTCTATGGAGACGGTCAGCTCTATGAACTCGTCCTGTCCAATCTGGCCGTTGTGAGCCAAAAGCAGTTCCTGTTGCTCGGCCAGTCCGAACAGGTCGGTTATCGTTGGGTGCAGTTGTTCGGCGCGCAGTACGGACTGAAACACGCCATTGCGCTGGGATGCCAGTGTCGACAATGATGACGCATCGGCCTGATCGGAAAAGGCCAGGGAGTGGACCACGATGTCGTCTGGTATGAAATCTGCCTCACCGGCCCAGGGTTCGCTGGCCTGATGCGCGCCGTCGGAGATCAGAATGATAGTTCGTGACTGCTGATGTGGCTGTAGTAAATCGACTGCCGCACGCAGCCCACTTCGAATATCCGTGCCTCCATCGGCGGTCAGGGCGCTAGCCGACTGGCGCACACTGGCCCGCTCCGGGCTGTTCCAGCGACCAAGGCCGCGCAGCGACGTCAGCGTCCGCGCCTTCTCGTCGAATTCAACCACGGACAAGGCCGTCGCCTCGTTCAGAAAGTCTGCGAGAAATCGAACCGCCTCCCTTCGCAACCCCCGCGGGTCCGTGTTGTCCATACTGCCCGAACCGTCAATCACGGCAACAACGAAATGGTTCGCGCTCGGGTTCGGCCCTTGATACAACGGCTCGAGTTCACGGAGCAGAGCTTCAACCTGGTAATCTACCGCCAGCGCCCGCTCGGCAATCCGCTGCATCCGATCGCGGCGCTCGGTCAACGTCCTTCGCAACTCGGGATTGAATCGATCTTTGAGGTGGAATATTGCCCCCTTGTAAATCGATGACAGTCCAAACGTGAAGCGATCTTCGTATAACTGATTATAAAGCTCATCAAGCGCCAGATAGTTTATGGTGTGGAATGTCTGGAGAATGCCTGCAACGTCGAGATAATCTGCAGATACTACGCCGAGTTGGCCAGTCTCCATCATCTCCGTCAGGCGGCTCAGCATGAAACGGCTCGTGGTCACATAGGCACCAACGGTCAGATTGCTGATATAGAGGCCACTGCTTTCCCCGGCAAGATCCACCACCTCCTTGACGACCAGGGCGCCCGGATGTTTCAACGCCACGGATGACACGACGCCGAGCAGAGCTTCTGCGGCAGCACTGCCCGAGGCGGCAAGCACCGCATCGCGCATCTGACGCAGCTTGTCTTCGGACAATGCGGCCATGCGCCGGCCGGCCTGTTGAAGACCTTCGAGCATAGCCGGGTCTGCCCGACCCTGGCCTCCGGACGTCAGCAGCTGCCGAAGCCCCTCCGCCCGTTGCTGGATCATCGCCTCGCGATAGACCTGGCCCAAAAAAAGATTGCGGGCTGTCTCATCTTCGATATCGGCAGCGAAATTCAGACCCGTCGAAACCAGACCAACAATCGTTGCGCTTCGCCGCAATCCACTAGTACGATCGTGCACCTTGTCTACTACGTTCGATATCGACTGGCCGTGTCGAGAGGCAGCGCCAAGCGCTTGGAATGCTCGGAACTTTTCATACAAATCCGCGCCCGGCCCGGCAAGCCCTGACAGCCGTGTCGATGCCTGAACGAATGATCCATCGAGAACGCGACGCGCATTCGAGCCCTGCGCGGACTCATGCAATTCCCGGGAGGCTAGCGCCTCAAGCCACATTGCCTCGAAAAGCTTCCTCCTAAGATCAGATGACTGCAGGCGTAGATTAGCCAGAAACCCCATCGGTCCCGCAGACAGCGCGGACGGGAGATAGAACATATGCTCTCCCGCATCAATGACATCGACGGAGTTGTTTCCCAGCGGAGAATCGAGCACGTTCCAGGTCAGAGACAGGCGCTCGGACAGGAGCACCTTGGCCTCCGACCATTCGAGTGTGGCGCCGCTGTCATCAATCAGACGAAAGCTCTCAAGCTCAGGAATGACCTGCAACCGCAGCCCCCCTCGCCCGTTAACCGCATCGACAATGGGCAGCATCCCATGCGCCGGCTCCAGGTGCCTTTCGATATCGCGAGCCAGGTCAAGTTCAATAACATGTCCCGCAACATCGAGACGCCACTGATTGTGACCACCGCGATCCTCAGAAGACGAAACGTCAGACGCGACAAGCAGCGCCCAAAAGGGCGCAATCGTCAATGCCATGATGCTTGTGGCTCTGATCATGAAAACCCGGTTATGAGAAAACGCCAGAAGCCGAATCGATCATTGCGCTAGATTCGACAAGCGCAATAGCAGATTGGACGTTCAAAGCCGCAATTTGTAGGTTCAAAAAATCAATCAACCCTCTTCCCCTTCAATGCCATCGGGCTAAAACTAGCCTTCGTTGCCCGGTATCCGATTCTCATCGCGGCGCAAAAACAGACCGCTTTCAGTCTCGATTGCCCGCTCGCCAATGAAATAGTCCACGCTGACTTGGCGCTGCGTCACTCCACTGTTCCTTTCAAGCTCGAGAATCCAGGTACGACGATACTGACCTTTCTGAGCATGAGGTCCAAGCTCGACTTCCCTGAGGTCCAGAACTCGACCCGGACCCAGCTGTGAGTCCAGAGTATGCCAACGGGAGAAGGCTGGTTCGCTAAGTCTCTGTGTGAGTTGTCGAGCGCGCTCTGGCACCATGTCCAGTGGAATCGTTACGAGCTTCTTCTCGCCCCGCAGGAGTTGTATGTCTGAGGGCGCGCTGATGTGGTTTCCTGTCTCCGGCATGACCAACAGGCGTTCAGGGGCCTCATCCCACTCAAGCAAAAAGCTGGCGCCGTCCGGACTCAATGGATGATCGATCAACTGAAAGGCTCCAGCGTCCATTTCTTCCCCGTTCAGGCGCAGCCCACTTCCACCTTCAATCAGCAGCCGGACGTGACCGTCACTGACTGCCTGTACGATAGGTGCCTTGCCTTCCAGCGCCTCCAGTGCTGCAAGTTCGAGCGCCAGCATAGGGCTATGGGGCCGGGCGGCCAATAGTGCAAAGGACAGGTCAGCTGGCTCTGAAATCGTGACCTCCCGTGGTTCGGGACCGTGCCGTTCGCGCCACGGCGGCTGATGGTCATTGATGTTCTGGAATGCAGTGGCCGCCTCTTCAAAGGCCAGGTCTGGCTGATTCGCTCTGGCCCAGAGCAGCACCTCGGCTTGGCCGGTATCCAGCACAAGCCGGTCACCTGGCCTCATCAGGCTGTGCAGCCAGCTCCCGAGGTCGTCGAATCCGGCAAGTTCTTCGGCGACCGATTCTTCCAGGCTGGCATGCAGATATACCGGTTCGGCTGTGCGAGCGCTTTGGTAAGCGCTGGCCTCCTCCTGCAAAGCCTCCTCGGCTTCCATCCACCTTCCCTGATAAAGGTACTCAACAACCGGGTTGCGGAGTCTTAGTACATCGGACGCTTCCCGCTCGAATCGAATATTCTGCTCGGCCCGCTCCCGGCGCCACTCAGCGAGCTGGCGAACACTCTCCACGCGGTGCTTGCCGAACGCGAGATCCTCAAGAGCCTCCCGACCGGCTCCGATTTCCTCGTTGTCGAGGATGATTTCTGCATCGGGATGATGCGCTTCGATGGTAATTGGCCCGGACGTCGGACGGACTTCCATGTTCAGGTCGAGTGCACGCTCTTCGCCCGGACCCAGTTCCAGCGTGTCTTTCCAGGGAAAATACTCAGAATGCGTGGCGGTGATCTCGTATTGCCCGGGGGAGAGCCTGACAGGCCGCTCGACATCGGCCATTCGGCCGTTTATTTCGACTGCGGCATCTGTCGGCGTTGGACTGATCGTCAACTCGGCATTTTCCGGGTGCAGTTCGATATGCCGGACCACGTTCT
>CAZSGS010000133.1:0-6865 GCA_964606365.1 uncultured Wenzhouxiangella sp.
GTCGGGCCACTGGAAGATGCGATGGGTGAACTCCCAGTATTCGTCCAGGGACTCGCCCTTGAAGGCGAACACGGGGATGCCGCGCTCGGCGATCGCGGCCGCGGCGTGGTCCTGCGTCGAATAGATGTTGCACGAGGCCCAGCGCACTTCCGCCCCCAGCTCGATCAGCGTCTCGATGAGCACGGCGGTCTGGATCGTCATGTGCAGGGAGCCGGCGATGCGCGCCCCTTTGAGCGGCTGGTCGTCGGCGTACTCCGCGCGGGTCTGTACCAGGCCCGGCATCTCGGTCTCGGCGATCTTCATTTCCTTGCGACCGAAATCGGCCAGGCTCGGATCGGCGATACAGAAGTCCTTGTCGGTCGGCGCGTACTGCTCGTCGAAGAGCACGCCCTTTCTTACGTCTTCGGGATTGGCGTTCATCGGTGCTTACCTCTTGAGTCGGTCAATTTGGAAAATTCGTCGAATCGTTCCGGTCTACTCCGTCGGGGATGCGGCCCCGACCCACGCGATCATTCGCGCGGCCCGGCGTCACATCCCGGCGTCCGCGCGCAGCGCTTCAGCCTTGTCGGTTTTCTCCCAGCTGAAAGTCGTGAAATGCTCGGTCGTCTCATGGCCGTCTCGAACGACCTTCGCCGAGGTTTCCTGCGCCGGGCGGCCGAAGTGACCGTGGGTCGCGGTTTCTCGATACATCGGGTGCAGCAGATCGAGGGCCTTGAGAATGCCGTAAGGCCTGAGATCGAAATGTCGACGGATCAGTTCCTCGATCTTCTCTTCGGCAATCTTGTTGGTGCCGAAGGTCGTCACCGACACGGACGTCGGTTCGGCCACGCCGATGGCGTAGCTGACCTGCACCTCGCACTTGTCGGCGAGGCCGGCGGCGACCACGTTCTTGGCCACGTATCGGCCGGCGTAGGTGGCGGATCGGTCGACCTTGGACGGGTCCTTGCCGGAAAAGGCGCCGCCGCCGTGGCGCGCCATGCCACCGTAGGTATCGACGATGATCTTGCGCCCGGTCAGCCCGGCATCGCCGACCGGCCCGCCGATGACGAACTTGCCTGTGGGGTTGATATGAAAGCGCGTGTCCTCGTGCAGCCAGTCGCCCGGCAGCACCGGCTCGATGATGTGCTTTCTCACCCCCTCGCGCAGTTCTTCCAGGCCCACGCCCTCGTCGTGCTGGGTCGAGAGCACTACCGCATCGATGGCGACCGGCTGTCCGTCCTCGTAGCGCAGGGTGACCTGGCTCTTGGCGTCGGGCCGCAGCCACGGCAGCGGATTGTCGCGGTGCTTGCGGATTCGCGTCTGCTGCTCGACCAGGCGATGCGCGTAGTAGATCGGCGCAGGCATCAGCACCTCGGTTTCGTTCGAGGCGTAGCCGAACATCAGACCCTGATCGCCGGCGCCCTGATCCTCCGGGATCTCGCGGTCGACGCCCTGGGCGATATCCGGCGACTGCTTGCCGATCATGTTGATGACCGAGCAGGTGTGGCCGTCGAAGCCGACGTCAGAGGAGTCGTAGCCGATATCGACCACGACGTTGCGGATCAATTCCTCGAGATCGACCCAGGCGGTCGTGGTGATTTCGCCGCCTACGATCACCGCCCCGGTCTTCAGGAAAGTCTCGCAGGCGACGCGCGCGTACGGATCCTGCGTCAGGATCGCATCCAGGATGGCGTCGGAAATCTGGTCGGCCATCTTGTCCGGATGACCCTCGGAAACCGATTCGGAAGTAAACAGGTAGGATCTCATGGCGAAGCTTTATCTTTTGATCGGGATAGAAAGATAGATAGTTTAACGCAGGAGGCGCGGGGATGCATCCGGCGGAAGACCGAAGGCATCAGGGTCAAGGTTTCAGGCGGCAACCGACATGAATGGTGGGCGGACGAGCCGCGATGGTGAGCGTAAAACCGGTGGCTAGACGCCACCGGGACTACCCTGATCCTTGAACCTTGAACCTGAAACCCGGCACGATCGCCGTATCATGACCCCAGGCACCCCCCAAAGGCCACGCCCCTGAGCCCGGAGACCTTTTTCCTGCTGCTGTTCCACGCCTTGCTGGCGCCGGCCACGGCGATTCACGCCCTGCTCTACAAGCGTGAGCCGCGCGGCGCTTTCGGATGGATCGCCGTGTGCGTGGTCACCCCGGTGGCCGGACCGCTGCTCTACCTGTTCTTCGGTCTCAACCGCACGCGCCACCGCGCGCAGCGATTCGGAATGCCCCCGCTGCGCTCGGGCGAACGCGGCCAGACGGTGAGCAGGCTGCACCCGCTGCCGGAGGAACTGCCGGCCACGTTTACCGAACTGGCGCATAGCGGCCGCGCCCTGAGCCGCCACGCGTTGATCGGCGGCAACGAAGTGGTCCCGCTGATCAACGGCGAGCAAGCGTATCCCGCCATGCTCGAGGCGATCGAGCACGCGCGCGAACGGGTCTGCCTGACGACCTACATCCTCGACCACGATCGCACGGGCCAGGCCTTCTGCAGCGCCCTGGCCGCAGCCGCCGGGCGCGGCGTGGACGTGCGCGTGCTGATCGACGGCGTGGGCGAGTGGTACTCGCGCCCGCGCGCGAGCCGGCGCCTGATCAAGGCCGGGGTGCGAACGGCCCGGTTCCTGCCGCCGAGCCTGCTGCCGCCCTCGGTGTCGATCAACCTGCGCAATCACCACAAGATCCTGGTCGCCGACGACCATGTCGGCTTCACCGGCGGCATGAATATCAGCGACCGGCACTGTGTCGAACAGCCCGGCAATGCCCGACCCGCGGCCGACATGCACTTTCGCCTGCGCGGACCGGTGGTCGGCCAGCTCACGCAGGAGTTCTACCGCACCTGGGAGTTCGCCACCGGAGAGGTCGTGCCGTGCCGGCCCAACGTGGCGACCGGCCAGGGCGATGTCATCTGCCGGACGATGACCGACGGACCGGACGAGGATCTCGACCGCATGACCATGCTGCTGTCGGCCGCCATCGCCAGCGCGCGGAAGTCGATTAGCATCATGACGCCCTATTTCCTGCCGCCGCGCGAACTCATCGGCGCCCTGCAGGCGGCCGCCGTGCGCGGCATCGACGTACACGTGGTCCTGCCGGAGCGCAGCAACCTGCGCTACGTCGACTGGGCGACGCGCAACATGCTGTGGGAACTGCTGTTTCGCGGTGTGCGCGTGAGCCTGCAGCCGGCGCCGTTCAATCACGGCAAGCTGTTCGTCGTCGACGATTTCTACAGCCTGATCGGTTCGGCCAACTGGGATCCGCGCAGCCTGCGCCTGAATTTCGAACTGCAGGTCGAAGTCTACGATGCCTCGCTGGCCGCGAGCCTGTCCGAACGCATCGACACGGCCGCAGCGGCGGGCCGGGCGCTGTATTTGCAGGAAGTCGACAGCCGGACCCTGCCGGCACGAATGCGAGATGCGGTCTGCTGGCTGTTCAGCCCCTACCTGTAAGGCCTCGAGGCGGTTCAGGCCGCTTCAGGTCGCTCAAGTCGAGCAAGCATGTCATTGCGGGCCAGACAGCGCGCGCCCTTCGTGGTCAGCCCGCAGAGGTTGTCGATCAGTCGCCCGAGGGTCTTGTCGCGGATCTGCGTGGCCAGTTCGGACAACTCGGCCGGATTGACCTCGACTGCGGCGGAAGCTGAATGCATTTCGGTGCCCCTGGGCGAATCGTTGTGAATTGTGCCCCAATCGACGACAAGGTTCACATCCACCCGCAAGCGGAACGTACCCCCCGTCGACGGGGTTTTGGTAATATTCGCGGTCTTATGCGCTACCTCTTGTCACTCGCCGCCGTGCTCGCCGCCCTCTGGCTGGGGATTTCGGGCGTGTACAAACCGCATATCCTGTCCCTGGGCGCCGCGTCGGTTCTGCTGGTCGTGTGGCTGTCGGCGCGCATGGAAGTCGCCGGCTCGGAACACAACCCGGTACTCTATTCCTGGCGCCTGCCGGTCTACTGGGGCTGGCTGCTGTGGCAGATCGTGACCGCCAATATCCACATTGCACGTCTGGTGATACAGCCCGACCGGATCAAACCACGCGTCTTCCGGGCGCCGGTGCCGCAGAAAACCGCCGTGGCCAAGGTCACCTACGCCAATTCGATCACGCTTACACCCGGCACCGTGACGCTGCAGCTGGAGGACGAGTTCGTGGAAGTGCATGCCATCGATGATCATTCGGCCGCCGGCGTCGAAGACGGCAGCATGGCGGCGCGGGCTTGCTGGCTCGAAGGTGGCCGGGAGGCGAAATCTTGAACGCGGTACTGCTGATCACGGTGCTGGCGGTCTTTCTGACCATGCTCCTGTCGCTGATTCGGGCCTTCAAGGGGCCGACCAACTACGACCGTATCCTGGCGGTCAACGTCTTCGGCACCAAGACCGTGCTCGGTGTGGCGCTGATCGTTTTCATCACCGGCCACGACGATCTCATCGACGTCGCCCTGGTCTACGCGCTGATCAACTTCATCACCGTCGTCGCGGTACTCAAGCTGGTCAAGATGCGCGACCTGGCGGCCTCCGGCGAAGGGGACATCACCGATGGCTGATGCGATCCTCGACTGGATTTCCTGGCTGATGCTGCTCACCGGCGGCCTGGTGGCCGTTATCGGCGGGCTGGGCCTGTTGCGCTTTCCCGATTTCTACACCCGCCTGCACGCCGGCGGCATGACCGACACCCTGTGCATGCTGCTGATCATCGGCGGGCTGATCCTGCAGGCCGGACTGAGCATACTGACCGCCAAGCTGGCGTTGATCGTGCTGTTCATGTTGTTCACCGCACCGACCGCCAGCCACGCGCTGGCCCGCGCAGCGATGGTGGACGGCGTGAAACCGAAGACCGCAAAGGGGGACTCGAAATCGAATTCCTGATCGACATCGCGCTGCTGGTCTTTCTGGTGATCGTGGCGGTCGCCATCGTGCGCGTGCGCAATCTCTTTGCCGCGGCCATGCTGTTCGCCATCTATTCGCTGCTTTCAGCGGGCCTGTTCACCGTGCTCGACGCCGGCGACGTGGCGTTGACCGAAGCAGCCGTGGGCGCAGGCATCAGCACGCTGCTGGTGCTGGCCGTGCTCACCGTCGCCAGCCGTGAGGAGAAGCCGACCGCCAGTCATAATCTGCCGGCGCTGATCGTGGTGGTCGTCACCGGCGCGGCGCTCATCTCGGCCACCATGGATCTGCCCCCCTTCGGCGCTGCGGACAACCCGATTCACCAGCACGTCGCGCCCTACTACGTCGAACAAGCCTACCCCGACATGGGGGTGCCCAACATGGTCGCGGCCATCCTGGCCAGCTATCGTTCCATCGATACCATTGGCGAGGCCTTCGTGATCCTGACTGCCGGACTGGCCGTGTGGGCGTTGCTGAACGTCCGACCGAGCCGCCGCCGGAAGAAGCGCGAGGCCGACGACCCGAAGCCGGAGCAGGAATCATGAGAGAGCACGGCATCCTGCGCATCGTCGCCCGCTTCCTGATCCCGCTGATCATGCTGTTTGCGCTCTACATCCAGTTCCACGGCGACTATTCGCCCGGCGGCGGCTTCCAGGCCGGCGTGGTGTTTGCCGCCGCCTGGATCCTGTTCGTGCTGATCTACGGCCTCGACGCGGCACTGAAGGTGATCCCCGAGCGCGCCATGTTCGTGCTGATGCTCTCGGGCGTGCTGCTGTATGCCGCCGTCGGCCTTGCCGGCGTGCTGCTGGGCGGGAATTTCCTCGACTTCTATCCCCTGCTGCCGGGCAAGCACGCCGCCCAGCAGTTCGGCATCATCACCGTCGAGCTGGGCGTGGGCATCACCGTGGCCACGGTCATGATGCTGGTCTTCACGCTGTTCGCACGCCGTCGCCGGTGGCTGGACGAGGCTGCGGAGGGGGAAGACTGATGGCGGCGCTGGGCCACTTCAATTACTGGATCGTCGTCACCCTGATGATGATCGGTTTCTACTGCGTCATCGCGCGCGGCAACATGGCCAAGAAGATCATGGGGCTGAACATCTTCCAGACCTCGGTGTTCATCCTGTTCATCTCCGCCGGCAAGATCATCGGCGGGTCGACGCCGATCCTGCGCAAGGGCGTGGAGGTCTACTCCAACCCCCTTCCCCATGTACTGATCCTGACTGCCATCGTGGTCGGCGTGGCCACCACCGCCGTGGGACTGGCGCTGGCCATGCGCATCAACGAGGCCTACGGCACGATGGAGGATGACTTGATTCACGACGACGAAGCCGCCGACGACGAAGCGGGGGTGGATTCGTGACGCTGACCGAATTGATGCCGTTCAGCGTGCTCGTGCCGCTGATCGCCGCGCCCATTTGCGCGCTGCTACCCGGCCGGACACTGCCCTGGAGCCTGGCCATGCTGGCCGCCCTCGTCAGTGCCGTCATCGCCGCGCTGGTTTTGCCGCTGGCCATGGAAGGCCCGCTCTCCTATGCCTTCGGCGACTGGCCGCCGCCGATCGGTATCGAGTATCGCGTTGACGCCGCCAACGCCTTCGTCGCCCTGCTGGTCAGCGGCATGGCCGCGCTGGCCCTGCCCTGGGGACGCGTGAGCATCAATGCCGAACTGGGCCGGCAGCAGGGCGTTTTCTACGGCCTGTTCCTGCTCGCGCTCGCCGGCCTGATGGGCATCACGCTGACCGGCGACGCCTTCAACGTCTTCGTCTTCCTCGAGATTTCATCGCTGTCGACCTATGCCCTGATCGCGCACGGCCGCGACCGGCGCGCGCTGCTGGCGTCATTCCGCTACCTGATCATGGGCACGGTCGGCGCGACCTTCTTCCTGATCGGCGTCGGCTTTCTCTACATCATGACCGGCACGCTGAATATGGCCGACCTGGCCGAGCGCATTCCCGAGGTCGCCGACACGCGCACCATCCAGGTCGCCCTGGCGTTCATCATC
>CAZSGS010000134.1:0-6862 GCA_964606365.1 uncultured Wenzhouxiangella sp.
ACGCTGGCGGCTGGAACCGGACCTGAAAAGGTTCAGGCCCGGTTCCCCAGGCTTGTTCAGAAGCGGTAGTCGACGCCGACCATGCCGGTACGCGGCTTGTTGGGGCGGGCGCCGTCGGGCAGGCGGGAGATGATGACCTGCTCACCGAGGAGATTGTCGACCTTGACGAAGGCGGTCACGTCGTCGTTGATGGCATAGCGCGAAATCCAGTCGACCACGAACAGCGATTCGGTGCGATCGAAGGCGCTGTCGGCGCGGTTGCAGCCGACCTGGATGCAGGTTTCGTCCATGTACTTGGCCACGAAGTGGTTGTCCCAGCCGCTGCTGTGTTCGAAGCCGAGCCGCAGGCTGAAGATGTTTTCCGGGATGTCGGCCAGCTCGTCGCCGTCGAGCACGCCGGTGACGGGGTTGTCCTCGCTGATCTGCGCGTCGCTGTAGGTGTAGTTGAAGCTCAGCGGGATCGTCAGGCCGCCGGTGCGCCACTCGTTGGCTACCTGGAATTCGAAGCCCTTGACGACCGCCTCGCCGGTCACGAAGCTGCCGGAGGTGGCGCCGTTGCTGCAGGGGCTGGCGTTCGAGCAGACCTCGGCCTGGTTGTCGAAGTCACTGAGGAAGCCGACCAGTTCGACGAACAGGTCCTGGTCGAAGTAGCGCCATCCCAGCTCGTAGTTGACGCTGGTTTCGGGTTCGTCATTCTCGGTCGCACCGCCGCCCAAGGGGGCGAAGCCGCGGTGTACGCCGGCGAGGAGCTGCTGGCGGTTCGCGAAGTCCCAGGTCATCGAGGCCCCGGGCAGCCATTCGCTGGCCGAACTGCTGCGTCGCGCGGGCGCGTCGCTGCGCTCGGGGGTGGCAAACTGGCGCCGGAAGGTCTCGGCGTCTTCGTAGCGCAGGGCCAGGTCGAGTTCGAGGTCCGGCGTCACCTGCCACTGGTCCACGGCCCAGAAGGCGACCGCGTCGGCGCCTTCGAGTCGATTGTTGCCGCCGGTGGGTTCGATGGTGTCGCGGGAGACAAGGCTGCCGTCGACCTGGTCGTAGACGTCGACCGGCTGGAAGCGGTCCATGCGATCGCTGTGATCGCGCGCGCCGAACTGGAGCCGGTGAGCGCCGAACTCGGCATCGAGGGCGAGCTCCAGACCGTAGGACTCGTACTCGCGGTTGTTGTTCTTGTAGTCGAGACCGGCGATGTCCATTTCGCCGTGCAGTACACCGATAGCCTCGGGGTCGCCGTCGTTGGCGGCGTCGATGAGCGATCCGAAGCTGCCCTTGAACCAGTTGCGTGCGAATTCGTTGTGGTAGGCCAGGGCCGACAGCGTGGTCCGGTCGGTGAGGTCGAAGTCCCAGGCCAGCGAGAAGCCCTGGTGATCGTTGTTCATCTGATCGATCTCGGACAGGCCGTAGCGGCGGTTGGGGTCGCGCTCGAAGTCGGCGTCGGTCAGGCCGGCGTAGGTTTCGTTCGAGGTCTCTTCGGAGTACTGGGCCTTGGCGAGCAGGCTCTGACGTTCGCCGGTCCAGCCGAACTTGAGCATGTAGCTCTGGATGTCGAAGCCGGTGTCGCGATTGCTGCGGTCGATGTCCTTGAAGCCGTCGCTGTTGCGGTAGACGGTATCCACCAGCCAGCCGAAATCGCCCTCGCGGCCGCCGACCCAGGCGTGGGTGTCGTGGCGACTGTCTTCACCCATCATGGTGACGATGCGACCGCTGTTCTCGGCGGGAATGGGTGTCGTGACCAGGTTGATCACCCCGCCGGTGGTCTGCGGACCATGGCGGAGCAGGGGAGCGCCCTTGAGGACTTCCACCGCGTGCATCTGGAAGGCCTGCGGAAAGTAGTAGGCGGCCGGATTGGAGTAGGGCGCCGGGGCGATCATCACGCCGTCTTCGAGCAGCGTGACCTTGCTGGAGCGGCCGCCGGCGGCCGCACGGATGCCGATGTTGGGACGAAGGCCTTCGCCATCCTCTTCCCGGATGTAGACGCCGGGCACGGTCTTGAGCAGCTGGTTGATATCGGGCTGGGCCTCGATCGCCATCTGCTGCGGATCGATCACCGCGCCGGTTCCCGACAGTCGCCGTGCGTCCTCGCTGCTGCCAACGATACGCAGGCGATCGAGAATGGACTGCAGGGCCTGTTGCGCGTCCCGTGCCACTTGCGGGTCGCGGTCCGGAGATTGGTCGCGGTCGTTGTCTGATTGGGCCGTTGCGCCGGCGGCGAGGCAAAGGGCGGCAGCGGCGAGCAGGAACTTTCTGATCACGGGGGGCATTCCTTGGTTTTTGTGTTGAGTTGGATGGATTGGCCCCGCCATTTTAAACGAGAATCATTTGCATACGCAAGAACGATTCCGTTCCTTTTGCCGTGGCGGCCCGATCGGCCAGTTTCCGTTAAAGTGTTCAGACTTCACGCAGGGAAAGCACCGGTCGATGAGCGGGGAAAACGGGCGCGCGAGCGCGGCACCACGATTCAGCTACCACGCCGGCTGGGATCGGCTGACGCAGGCCGATGCCGACGACATCATTCGCTTCTGGCAGCGCGAGCAGGCACTACCGGGCGGTCAGGATGCGCGGCAGCGCGTCGGCCAGGTGGTGATGTTCGCCCGCGACGAGGAAGGGGAAGTGGCCGCGGTCGGAACGGCCGTACCCCAGATGCCGCCCCGGCTGGCCCAGCCCGTCTATTACTATCGCAGCTTCGTCGCGCCGGCCTGGCGGCACACCCGGGTGGTCTACAACCTGCTGCGCAAGGGTGTTCGCCTGCTCGAGGAAGACGCCCGGGCCCATGACTGGCCCTGCATCGGCGTTCTGCTCGAGCTGGAGAACAAGCGCTTCGGCGAAGCCGGGCGCATGCCGGTGTGGCCACGCATCGACTTCGTCTACATCGGCCGCAGTCCGCGCGGGCTGGAGTGCCGGGTTTACTGGTTCAGGCAGGCACGCCTCAAGGAACCGGGCGAGGCCGTCGAACGGGCCGCGCCCGCCCAGTGATTCAAGAAGTCGCCGGTTCCGCGCGGACGACTTCCTTGAGCGCCTCGTCCGGCAGGGAGTAGCTGATCGCCAGGTGCTTGTCGTTGCCGCCGAGCACTTCGGGGAAGCGCATGCCGCCCAACAGGGACACGGCGAAGACTTCCTGCACGGCGTCCTCGAACTTCAGAAAGCCCACGGTCTTTCCGGAACGGATGTCGACCACCCATACCCCGCAGTTGCGTTCATTGACGCGCTCGGTCAGCGAGATGCCGGAAAAGACCGCCGACTCGCGCACCTGCGACAGGCCGACGAAGGCGTAGGGCCCGAGAAAATCCAGCCCGCGGGTGAAGCCCGGCAGTTCGGCGACGGTCTCGAGCTGGCCGTTGTCCGGGTCGACGGTGGCGAGCGTGCCGTTGCCCGACTCCAGTACCCACAGCTTGTCCTGGTACCAGCGCGGCGAATGCGGCATCGACAGCCCGCGGCAGATGATCTCGTCGGATTCGATATCGATCAGCACGCCGCCGCCGGCCTTGTTCTCGCGCCAGCCGCCGGCGGTATCCGATGTGCCCAGCGCGGTGACGTAGCGCGGCTTGCCGTCGACCACTTCCAGGCCGTTGAGATGGCAGCGATCCTCGGCGGCGTAGCCGGAAATGAACTTGGGGCGCCAGCGGGGGATGAAGCTGTGTTCGTTGTCGAGCGTGCACAGGCATGAAAACCGGGTGTTGACCAGCCACAGCTCGTCACCGGCCCAGTCCATCTCGTGGATGTCGATATTGCCCGTGATGTGGCCGTGACGGGGCAGGAAAGCGGCATCGTGCTTGCCTTCCGGCTCGAGCTTGCGGGCGACCTCCGGCATGTTGCGGTAGTGCTCCACCGAAACCGCCGTGCCCAGGGCCATGCGCCCGCCGTCGGCGGCCAGGCCCATGGGGCGGTTGTAGACCCGGAAATGCGTATTCAGCTTGCCGTCGTTCTCACGCAGGATGACCAGTTTGCCGGCCTGGTAAGTGCTGACCAGCAGGGAGCTCGCCGCCTGCTGCAGCAGCTTGGGCAGGCTCGCCGTATGCACGCTCCTCAGCGGGGAGTGGTTCGGGTCCTCGACGCCGGCGCCCGGATTCGGTGTGCCCCGCTGGCCTTGCGGAGCGCCCTGCACGGGCGCCTGCCCGGCACCGGCCGGCGCCCGGTTCGGCGCCCCGATGGCGGGCGCGGGCTCGCCGTCGTCTTCGACCGGATCCGCGCTTCGGGCGTCACCGTTGGCTTTCCCTTGCGCACCGCCCTGCTGTGGGCCGGCGCCTTCTGCCGGCGCCTTCTTCCGGCGCCTGGCGTTGGGCGGCACCACAACCACCGGTTTGCCCTCGGCGTCGCGAAGCGCCCCGAGAACGATGGTCTGGTAGAGCGCCTGCGCGGCGTCGAGCCCGTTGGGCAGCTTCCAGTTGCCGGCGAACATGCCGGCCTGGGCCACCAGCTGCTCCATTGCCTGTCGATAGGCGGGATCGCCGGATTCGTCGTCGCCGTGGCGGGCATGAATGCCCTGCCACTGGTTGACGTACTGCTCCAGGGCCGCTTCCAGCTTGGGCAGGTGCGGCGCGTTGTCGGGCACCACCTTCCTGACGTCGGACATGATGTCCTTGACCAGGCTTTCCATCTCCCAGGGCGACATGACGCGGCCGGTCCTGACCGTTTCGGTGTCCAGTTGTTTCTGCCCTGCCTGCAGGTTGACCTGGCGCGGGCTCATGCCCGATTCGCGCTCGGCATCCAGTGGCCGGTCGGCTGACTTGACGGTCGACCAGAAAGTGGCGGAGCCGACGGTATCGACGACCAGGAAGACCATCTCGCCCTCCTGGCTCGCGCTGTATTCATAGCCGCGCCAGCCGTCCATCAGCCAGGCCTGCCCCTCGGGGATCGGCGTGGCGGCGTCGCCGCAGCGCCACTCGCTGCTTTCGCCACCAGCGATGATCATGAACACCCGGGCGCGCCGATGCCAGTAGCCGCCGGCGTCGACGGTTCGAGGTGCCGATGCGCCCGGTTTGACGCGCACCAGCATGGCGCGCCCGACGATCGTGTCGAGTGCCGCCATCAGCCTTTCGAGCGCGGGGAGTTTCTCGAGCCAGCGCGTGGCCTGCATACTGCCTTCCATGCGCCCGAGCTCCGGTTCGCCGTCGGCAGTAATCAGCGGCAGGACCCGGTGCCCCTCGAACTGGCGCGGATGCGCCTGCCACGCATCTTCGTGGTCGAGCTCCTCGATTTCGGCGAGGACGGCGGCAGCGTCGAATCGATACGGCAGGCGAATGAAGGGGGCGTCGAGTTTCATGGGCGATCCGTCGGCTGCAAGCGGGAGTCTGTGGTTCGTTTTTCTGAAGAGATTACGGCGTTCGATGCGCAATTGTGCCAGGCCGTTCGAAATCCCGGTCGGTGTTCGCACGGGCCTCGGCGGATTGTAACCCGAGGAATTTCAGCCGCCGCCCCGGGGATTGCGCTGTCCGCGCTGCCAGAGCATCCACACGACCAGTGCCGAAAGCGCCAGCCAGAGCATCCACTCGTGGCCGGGGGCGAACCGCCGGTCGGCGACCATCACCGTGACGCAGCCGAGGCCGCTGAGAACCGAGACGGTCACCGGATGGCCGCTCAGCGGGCGGGTCGAACGGTGATGAGCCAGGATGAAGACCAGGGGCGCGAGGGCGGCGAGGGCCGCGCCCGCGGCAAACTGCCAGGGTGCGTCCTGCGCCAGCGCGATGCCGGCCCCGACCAGCACGACGGTCAGGGCCGCGAGGGCCGCTGGCGTGGGAATCACGTGTCGGTCGCGCGACGGCGGAACCACACGGAACCGGCCAGCAGGAGCAGCGCGATGCCGATACCGACCCACATGCCCGGGCGGACCAGGAAATCCAGGCTGTTCGAGAAACTCATGAACAGCTGTTCGCTGAACTCGATGTCGGTGAGGTCGATGTCGTTGCCGTTCGAATCGACGCGCCAGCTGACATTGCTGGGGAGGATGCCGCTGCCCAGGCGCTTGAGGATGATCATGCCGACGTTGAGCTGGGGCATGCTGAAGCTCGACAAGAGGCTCCAGGCATGCTGCAGCAGGGAAATCACGGCGGGGACGGCCACCGCGACCAGGATCGGCACCCGCGGCGCCCACGACGAACAGAAAACCAGCCAGGCATAGACCGGCAGCAGCCACAGGCCCTGGATCAGCAGGCCCAGTGCCATCACGGCCCACAGGCGCGGCAACGATGCCGGCAGCCAGAACGCGGTGAAGGGGTTGATGCCGGCCATCCACCCGTACCCGGTTGCGATCAGCAAAACGATCAGCTGGGTGACGATCACCACGGCCAGATAGATGGCCGGGGCCAGCAGGATGGCCGTCAGGACCTTCGAGGCCACGGTCATGCTGTCGGACACCGGGAGGGATTTCCAGAACAGGATCGAGCGATCCTTGCGTTCGTCGTACAGGCAGCTGGAAAGGTAGAACAGCAGCACCAGGATGAGCACCTGGAAGAACAGGGTCGATACGGAAAACAGTGCGCCGGTCACGAACAGGCGTTTTTGCTCGGCCGACACGTCGGTGAACTGTCGCAGCGCGTCGAGGGTGAAGGCCATCTCGCTGTCGAAACGCGAACCCAGAATCAGCCCGAAGACGATGAAGAACAGGGTCAGGCCCAGTATCGTCACGGGTGCCCACTTGAATGCGCCGGGGCTTTCCCACAGTTCGCGGCGCATCAGGGCCCACAGGTTGTTGGCGATCCGCATGCTCATGCCGCCTCCTCCGTCGCTGAGCGGTTCTCGTACTCCTCGCCCATCAGCGCGACGAAAAGGTCGGCGACGCTCGGACGGTGCAGTTCACCGATCTCGGCCAGGCGCGACGTGTCGCCGCCGTCGAACAGGAAGATGTGACGACCGAAGAGGACGCGCTCGTGAA
>CAZSGS010000135.1:0-6832 GCA_964606365.1 uncultured Wenzhouxiangella sp.
AAAACCGCCACAAGTCATATACGCAAACCGTTACCTGCAAGGCTGAAAAAGAGAAACAGTAGAACTTAAAGAAACTTAGTGAAACAAGAAAATATAGATAGAATCGAAAAATTAGAAGACATAAAAAAATTTGTTTTTGCCGACCCGCTTTTGCCCTTCGGGACAATAGGGAAGCCAACGCACATTGCACACATTTGCAAATCGCACATGCCAATACACAAACCGAAATTTGCAAAAGAGTGCAATTTTACCAACTCACTATAAAATAGTATAGACCATGAAAGTATCTATTGTTATACCTACACATAACCAAGAAAGATTTATAAGTAAAGCGATTGATAGTGCACTGAATCAGACTTACAAGAACTTAAAGATATTAGTAGTAGATGATGGCAGTACTGACAATACATCAGGAATTTTAAAATCATATAATAATAAAATTACTGTGGTAACAAAAAAAAATGGTGGCACCTCAGATGCATGGAATTATGTACTTTCTCTTATTGAAACAGACTATGTAATAGGTCTTGATTCAGATGATGAATTTGTACCTACTACTGTTGAAAAAACAATGGAATGTGCATTGAGAAACCCTGAAGCTTCTTTAATTTACTCCGATTTCGTATTTATAGATTCAGATGGAAAAGAAATCCACATTGTTAAAAATCCAGAATGCCAAAATCCGTTAGATGCTATTGCTAAATTATTACGTTTACATGATAGGCTTGGACAACCAAAAAACTTTTTACCATTTGGACATGTTCGTTTGTATAAATGCGAGGCTTTGCTCGGCATTGGAGGATATGATACCCGCTATCTTTATGCTGAAGATTTTGATTTGGTACTCCGACTTGCAGAATCTGGTTGTCGATTTCAGAGAGTTCCAGAAATACTATATCGCTATCGTTGGCATGAAACCAATAAAGGCGTAGTAGATCGTTCTGGTCAAATAGAAGATGTAAAATTGAGTGTAAAACTTTTCACTCAACGAAATGAGAACAAACTATGATTAAGAAAGGAGACCATGTATGCTTTGTTACTCCACCTGTTAAAGGAAAATATATTATCCGTGATTATGCTGGGGGATTAGGGTTTGAGGCCACCTATGATAAGAACCTATCATATGTATTGCCACCGTTGGATTTTTTACAATTTGCAAGCTGTATTTCAGATAAATTTCAAGTATCACTTATTGATGCTCAAGATAAGAACCTTTCAATAGATGCTCTTTTACGACAAATAAACTGCTTGAAAGCTCAAATTATAATTGTTGAAATATCAATTCCAACAATAGATACTGATCTTGAGTGTGCCGATCACTTTCAAAGTTTGAATATTCCTGTTATTGGGAAAGTTCATACACATGATAAATCGATTCTTAAAAGAATCTTTGATTCAAGTGCAATTGAATTATGTATTATTGGAGAGGTGGAAGATAATCTAGCAAATATTCTGTTGGGTAAAGATCTTCGAGGGACGGCAATAGCTAAAGATGATCAGATAAGAATTACGAAAAAAGAATTTATTTCTGACTTAAACACTCTTCCATTTCCTGCAAGAAATCTTGTTTCACAAGGAAATTATTTTTACCCAAAGCTTGGTAAATGCACAACAATTCTTACAAGTCGAGGTTGTCCCTATTCATGTAGTTATTACTGTCCTTATCCTCTGGTTCAAGGGAGAAAATGGAGAACAAAATCAAGTAGTTATGTACTGGAAGAAATAACAAACGCTTTATCATATGGATTAAATCGTTTCTTATTCAGAGACCCCATATTTTCTTTGCAGGAAAAACGTACAACAGAAATTGCAAAAGGAATCATTAACTTAAATCAAGATATATCTTGGTGGTGTGAGACACGTGCAGATAGACTAAGTGAAGACTTAGTAAGTCTTATGGGAAAATCCGGATGTAAAGGAATCAATGTAGGAGTGGAATCCGGAGATCCAAATTTAAGGTATGCATACCTTAAGCAAGGGGTTTCTGATGAAGTTCTTGAAAATTTAAGTATTTGGTGCAAAGAATCAAGAATAAATCTTGCTTTTTTACTAATGGTTGGATTTCCGGGCGAAACTCGAATAAGCATTGTAGCAACAGCTGAACTTTTAAGAAAATGTCGACCAGGAAGTATTGGCATTAGTTTCCCTGTTCATCACCCTGGCACACAGTTTAATAAAGAAGCTCTTGATAAAGGGTGGATTATACAAGATAGATATGAAGCCACAGATGGAAGTAGCCCTGTTTTACAAGGCCCATACCTTTCAGCTTCTGAAATGATTGAGGCAAAAAATTTACTTCTTCAATTATTTGAGGCTATTAGTAACAACAACAGCAAGTTAGAAATATCAATATTCCAATCAATAAAAAAATGGTCAATTATTAAAAAATAAAAAATGAAGATATTGTCTTATTTAAATGTTAGTAATTTATCAAATTTAGAGGCTGATAGTGGTTATGTGTTTCAAAGAAGTATTTTACAGAAACTTATTGAATTTGGACATGAAGTAATCCTTATTGGACCACCAAATATGCCAAATATTCCTTCAGAAATATCGATAGTAGAAACACCTTTTCCAGAGAGTAAATATGGTGTTCGGTTTGGTTTCAACTGGGAACTCTTAAAAGAAAAAATCACACCTTTAATAAATGGACTTGATATTCTTCTTATCAATCAAAGTGAACTCACAATTCCTTTTTCCATTTTGATATATGAAGTACTCGGCAAAAAGATACCAAGCGTTACTTATTTTCATTATTTGGCTGTTTGGGGATATAATGGCCATGTTCAGTTTGACCCTAGTTTAGACCATATCGGAATTGGCAAAGCCATATGGCAAAGACAAATCGAATCAGCACAATTTTCAAATGCAAATATTATTGGAAGTAATTTTGGAAAGAACATGTTTATTACCTGTGCTAATGATGAAACTCTAGGAGACAAATTTCACATTATTTCACCGCCAGTGAAGAAATATCAGACCAATGGCCATATTGAGAATAGCAAGCCAACCCTATTTTATAATCACCGCTTGTACAGCCATTACGGAGGAAAGAAGCTTTTTGAACTATTAAAAAAAATAAATAAAAGGCATTCTTTATCTGTTATTGTGACAGATCCTACGACTAAAAGATCTGCCACTCGTGAAAAACTAGACCCAAGCGTAAACGAAATCAGAGAATATTTATCTCAATTAGATTTTGTTCAAATAAATCACTATCCAACACAAGAAGAGTATTATGATGCTCTACTTAAAGTTGATATAGGTTTTGCTCCACTTAGGAAAGGGGCATTATGGAGCATGTCAGCAGCGGACTTGATGTCAGCAGGAGTACCTGTAGTTGCGCCCCAGAAAGAGGTTTTCTTCGAAGTAGTAAAAGATAAAGATTTATTATTTTCTAATGATGATGAATTTGAAAGTCTTCTTACAAAATTGATTACAGACAAATCTTTTCGTACTCTGAAAGGAAATATTGCACGTGAACATACACTCGCTCTTTCCATTGAAAATATAGCGAGAAAATTTGAAGACTTATTTTTAACATTAAAATTAAAGTAGGATCGCAATGCAGAAACACGAGAAATATCCTTTATGGTTGGGGTATATGGATATGCCCACTTTTGAAAGAAAACCTGTTACTATGGTTTCTGGAAATGGTATGACTCTTACTGATTCCAGTGGTGAAAATTACTTCGATTTTGTATCAGGAATCCGAAATGTTTTGCTTGGATACTCAGAGACAAAGATTATTGATGCAATTTATCAGCAACTTCAAACACTCCCTTTTTCAAGAGGGAGTAGTTTTGGAAATAACCCAGCTCTAGAACTATCAGAAAAATTGATTAAAATATCTCCTGTAAATAATGCTAGAGTATTGTTTCATAACAGTGGATCTGAAGCAGTAGAAGCGGCCATTAAACTTGTAAGACAGAAATCATTTTTTGAAAAAAGCAAAAAGAATAAAATTATTACTTTAAAAAAAGGCTATCATGGTCAAACCATAACAGCTCTTAGTGCTTCAGGAGAATTCTATAGTAAAGAACCGTTCTTTCCCTGGACAGATGGTTTCGTGCCAGTTGATTTCCCTAATGATTTGAAAGACATTGAACAAGTTGAAGTATTACTTCAAAACGTTTCAGAAATTGGTGCTATTATGATTGAGCCACTACTCGGAAATGCTGGAGTATTAGAATTACCCAAAGGTTATATTATCGCCTTAAGAAATCTATGTAAAAAATATGATTTGCTTCTGATTTGTGACGAGATAAGTACTGCTTTTGGCCGTCTCGGTGAATGGTTTGTTTCAAAAGATGCAGAGCCAGATATTCTATTGGTTGGAAAAGCAATTACTAATGGATATTTACCGCTTTCAGCGACTATCGTTTCTGAAAATGTTTGGAAGAAATTTGATGAAAATGGGGTATTCCGACATGGACAAACCAATATTAATCATCCCGTTTGCTGTAGAGCTGGTCTTGCGACAATTGATATTCTTGAAGAAATTAATGCCCCAATGCTTTGTATGAAAAAAGGTAATATGTTAAAAGACGCATTAAGTCCATTATTTCAATCTGGTAAAGTTCAACGTATCCGGGGGAAAGGCCTTATGTACGCAATTGTTTTTGACCAGACAATTCACGATAAACATGAATCAATGAAATGGCTTCAAACAGAAATGATGGAACAAGGTTTCATAATTGGTCAAATTGATAATACGATATTATTAGCACCACCGATTATCATTGAAAATATTCATATTGGAAAATTTATTGAAACACTGGAATCTTTACTTGTTTAAAAAAAACTGCAAGTTCTATATCAACAGAAAAGTAATTTAAAGCATTATGAAACTAAGTATCATTATTCCGACACACAACAGAAAAAAAAGTTTACAAAAAGCTTTAAATTCATTAAAGGCACAGATGAGAAATTATGACAGTGAAATCATTGTTGTCGTTGATGGATGCACTGATGAAACAGATGTAATGGTCAAGAATAATTTCCCAGAAGTTTACAAAGTTGTTTTTTTAAAAAATGTCGGAGCAGCGATTGGTCTTAATGCTGGAGCCAAGAATGCAAATGGAGAAATCTTACTCTTTCTTGATGATGATATGGAGTATCAACCACTCATGATTCAATCACATTTAGATATGCACCAAGAAGGGACATATGATGTTTTGATTGGACATTTTCCCCTTGGGAAAATGCCAACAGATTCATATTTCCGAGATGTTATTTATGACTGGACTGAAGGATGGCAAAAAAGTTTTTCCGAAGATGTCTCTTTTTATGATAGCCTTTGTTCGGGACATTTTTCAATCAAAAAAGATTTGTTTGAAAAAGTTGGAGGTTTTGATGAAGATTTTTCACGTTGGGGAAGAAAGGATTCAGAACTCGGATATCGACTTATTTTGGCAGGAGCTCGTTTCGGATTTTGTTTAAATGCACAAGCGATTCAAAACTATGATAAATTACCCTCACAATTCCTGATAGACTATAAGTTTTTAGGTCGTGCTGATGTTGAGATGTTTCAAAAACATCCTGAATTGAAATCAACACTTCTTTTAAGTGCATATTATCAAGCTCCTTGGATGATTCAATTATTTCGTGAATATTCAAAATCAAATTCTTTTATTTTAAAAACTCTATTTTCCTTTATACCGAAGATTTTTGATTTTCTGCATGCCATAAAAGTTAAATCAAAAGTGGTAGAAGGATTGATATGGAGTGCTGCAGATTATTACTACTGGGAAGGTGTAAAAAAGACACTTGGAAACAGGAGTATATTTATTCAGCTTGTGGGAAATTCGATATCAATCTTAATGTATCATCGTATTTCTGAGAAAGAAGAAGATCCTTTTTGTATTTCTAAAGATACGTTTCGAATGCAAATGCAGTTTTTAAAAGACGAACAGTATAATGTATTGGAATTATCAGATGTAGTAACAGCTTTTGAAAAAAAAACAATTCTGCCTCCAAAATCCGTAGTTATCACTTTTGATGATGCCTGTGTTGATTTTTTGGAGGCACACAAAATATTGTCCGAGTTCAAATATCCTGTAACTTTATTTGTGCCAGGTTATTTCTCAAAAAACAATCAACCACTAATTTATGGGGATAATACTTCTGTGCAGGTATTAAATCCTAAACAACTTCAAAAATTACACTCTTTGGGGGTAAATATTGAAGCTCACGGATATAAACACACTCTACTAGGAAAGATTTCCCTTGAAGAAGCTGAAGAAGACATAATACGAGTGAAAGATTGGTTAATAAAAATAGGAATTTCTTCGCACTACTTTTGCTACCCAAGTGGAAGTTTTAATTTTGAAACTCAAAACTTATTGAAAAAGCATGGCTTCAAAGCGGGTTTATCCTGTATAAGCACTTTAGCAAGTTTTGATTCAGACATGTTTGCTTTACCTCGTATTACGATTGAAGAAGGAGACATAGAGGATTTTGATTTTCGTCTGCGTTTCGGCATTGGAAAACAATATGCTCACAATGAATTTATTTCTCAATTATCATTTTTCCGACCAGCGAAATGGTGGCATACGGCTCCTGATTTCGATGAAAATAGAATTTACTTGTATCAAACAAAACGTCCTCCCAAAACGGAGTGTTATGAATAAAATAGCAGTAAATACATGGGGGTTTGATCCCAGACTCTCTATATATGAACGTTTTAAGCTAATACAAAGGCTAGGATGTCATACTCTAGAAGTTAATTTTGAAGAAAATGTTTCTTTTCCAATGTTGACATGGGATACTTCGAAAAAAAAACTTACAGAGCTGAGAGAATTTTTGAAATCCGAAGAGGTTGATATTTCAA
>CAZSGS010000136.1:0-6785 GCA_964606365.1 uncultured Wenzhouxiangella sp.
CGAGTTCGCCGGCATCTTCAACGGCCTCGGCAGCAAGGTCACCCTGGCCTACCGACGCGACCTGATCCTGCGGGGATTCGACGACGACCTGCGGCGGGCGGTCGAGGCCGGCATGCAGGGACGCGGCATCGATATTCAGTATCACTGTGCACCGGCCCGGCTGGCGCGGGTCGATGACGGGATCGAAGTCACCTTCTCCGATGATCGCCGCCAGACGTTCGACTGCGTGATGTTCGCCACCGGCCGCGCTCCCTATACCGGGGAACTGGGGCTGGAAGACGCCGGGGTGCACACCGGGGCGAACCATGCCATCGAGGTCGACGAATTCAGCCGAACCAGCGTGGACAACATATTCGCCGTCGGCGACGTGACCGACCGCATCAATCTCACGCCGGTGGCCCTGATGGAGGGGCACGCGTTCGCCGATACCCAGTTCGGCGGCACAAAGCGCCCGGTCGAGCACGCCAACGTGCCGGCCGCGGTCTTCAGCCAGCCGCCGGTGGGAACCGTCGGCCTGAGCGAGGTCGAGGCGCGCGAACAGCTGGGAGAGATTCGCGTTTTTCGTTCGACCTTTACGCCGATGAAATATACTCTCCCTGGAAGAGAAGAGAAGGGGGTAATGAAGCTGGTGGTCGATGCCGCCAGCGACCGGGTGGTTGGTTGCCACATGGTGGGGCCGGATGCGCCCGAAATCGTCCAGGGCTTTGCCGTGGCGGTTCGGGCGGGCCTGAGCAAGGCCGATTTCGATCGCACGATCGGCATCCATCCGACCAGCGCCGAGGAGCTCGTCACGCTCCGGCAGCCGGTCAGCGAGTGACCGAATCCAGATTGCAACGAAAGGCAGACCGAATGAATGCAGTAACCCGATACCTCCTGGCGCTTGGCCTTCTTACCTGCCTCGTGGCGACCGCCGTCGCGGCAAAGTCGACGATGGTCGTTCCTGGCAAGTGGATGGTGCAGCTCGAGTCGCCCCCGGCGGTGGCCTACGAGGGCGGACCCGTTTCCGCCTTGATGGCTGACGGCGACAGGGCCGCGCCCAAGCGCATGGCCGCCACCGCGCCGTCGGCAACCGGGCGCAGCCGCTACGATGCGCACACGCCGGAAGTGGCCGCCTACACCGCGCACCTCGCGCGCGAGCGCGAGACGGTGCTGGATCTCGCCACGCGCGAGTTCGGACGGTCGGTTACGGCCGAGCGCGTCTACAAGCACCTATTCAACGGTTTCGAGGCCAGCCTGAGCAAGGCCGAGGCCGACCGGCTGGCGTCGCTGCCCGGCGTGCGTTCGGTTCGCCCGGTCATGGCCTACAAGATGCAGCTTGATGCCGGCCCCGAACTGATCGGGGCAACGCGCGTGCACAGCGGTTTCGCCGGCGTTTCGGCCAGCGGCGGCGAAGGCACGGTGATCGGCGTCATCGACAGCGGCATCAACTGGGAACACAACTACTTCTCCGATGACGACCTGGCATCGGGCCACAGCTTCACCAATCCGTACGACGAGCAGCTGGGCGAGTGCAGCAAGCCGAACGTGGAGTGCAACGACAAACTGGTGGGCGTCTACGATTTCACGGTCGAGGAGACCGACGGCAAGGACCCGGAGGGTCACGGCACGCACGTGGCCTCCACCGCCGCCGGCGTGCCCCTGAATTTCAGCCTCGGCTTCTCGGGTGACTACATTTACAATTCGACGGGCGTGGCGCCGCACGCCAACATCATTTCGTACAAGGTCTGCTACCAGGACCACCCGACCAACGACGACCTGGACGAAAGCTGCGAAGGCAGCGCCATCGTCGAGGCCTGGGAACAGGCGGTCGAGGATGAGGTCGACGTCGTCAACTACTCGATCGGTACCGACGCGGCCGATCCCTGGACAGTCGCCGAGCCGTTGCTGAACATGCGCGAGGCGGGCATTACCTTCGTGACCTCTGCCGGCAACACCGGCCCGGACCCGGGTACCGTCGGTTTTCCGGCCAATGCACCCTGGGTGATCGCGGTCGGCAGCGCAACGCACGGCCGTCTGGTCGGGTCGCGCGGTACGGTGGCCGGGCTCAGCAATCGCCTGCTGGTCCACGGCAGCGGCCCGGAGCTTTCCTCGAGCCTGACCGCGCCCCTGGTCGCGGCCGACGAGGTCAACGGCGATGACCTCGGCTGCGACGCGTTCTCCGGCAACGCCCTCGACGGCTCGATCGTGCTGATTCAGCGCGGCGACTGCCTGTTCGTCGACAAGGTCGAGAACGCGGCCAACGCCGGCGCCGAGGCCGTTCTCGTCTACAACAGCGTCGAGGGGGCGCCCATCACGATGGGCGGTCTCGAGGGCACGACCATTCCGTCGGCCATGATGAGTCGCCAGGATGGCCTGGACGTGCTCGACGCCATGGACGGCCAATCCGATCCCGAAGCAACGCTCCTGACGGGCGGTTACGCGACGAACAGCGAACAGTGGCAGGACTACATCTCCGACTTCAGCGCGCGCGGGCCCTCGACCTTTCCGCAGGGCGTGATGAAGCCCAACGTCATCGCGCCGGGCTCGAATATCGTCGCCGGCTGGTACGACGGCGCCAACAGCTTCGCCATGGTCAACGGGACATCGATGGCAAGTCCGCACGTGGCGGGCGCCGTGGCGCTGCTGAAATCGATGAATCCGAGCTGGACGCCGGCCATGCTGCAATCGGCGCTCGAGACAACCGCGGAAACCGAACCGCTGCGCTGGGATGACGCCGTGGCCACGGTCTATGATCGCGGCAACGGCCGCATCCGGGTCGACCGTGCCGCACGGGCCGGTCTGTATCTGCCGGTTTCGCGCAACGACTTTGCCAATGCCGATCCGGCCGACGGCGGCGATCCCCGCCAGCTCAACCTGGCCGGCCTGTGGGACCATTCCTGCGCTTCGACCTGCTCGTTCACGCGCAAGGTTCGCGCCATCGAAGACGGCAGCTGGGAGGTCTCGGCCAGCGGCGACGTGGACATTTCGGTCTCGCCGCAGAACTTCAGCCTGTCGGCCGGCGAGTCGCGAACACTGGAAATCGAGGTCGACACCGGCGCGGCGTTTGCCGGCTCCGTCGGTCATGGCCAGATCGAGTTGACGCCCACCCAGGGCGGTTTTGCGGCACAGCGCCTGGCCGTAGGGGTGCAGGTTTCGGCCATCGAGCTGCCGGAGTCGCTCGAGTTGAGCGTCGACAGTAATCGCGGACGCCACACCGAGACGTTCAATTCCGGCCCGCTGCCCGAACCGGTGTTCCGCACCAGCAGGCTCGTGGCGCCGCGGCGCGAAAGCCCGTCGCTGCGCGAGGACATCAGCCCGTCAGACCCTTACTCCGGCAGCGTCGGTCGCGAGACTTTCCTGCTCGACGTCCCGGGCGACACGCTCTTGCTGATGGCCGATATCTTGTCTTCGACGGCGGTCGATATCGATCTGTTCATCGGCCGTGACGACAACGGCAATGGCCGGGCCGACCCCAACGAAGAGGTATGCAGTTCGCGCAGCCCGGAGGAAATCGAGTCGTGCAGGATCGAGAATCCGGCCGAGGGCAGCTGGTGGGTCCTGGTTCAGAACTGGGAGGCATCGAGCAGCGGTGCGGAAGACGATGTCGAACTCGAGATGGCGGTTCTGGCGGCCAGCGACGGCTACAGCTTTGCCGCTGCCGGCCCCGGCTTTCATTCCGGTGGTGAGTTCGAGCTCGATTTCTACTGGGACGAGCCGGCCATGCGGCGCGATCAGCGCCGGGTTGCCGCGGTCGGCATGAGCAGCTCGCCCGACCGGTCCGAGGATCTCGGCGTGGTGCCGGTCTACGTGACCCGCACGGGCGACAACGCGCCGGAGACGACCGTGCTGTTCGATGGCGAAACCCGGTCCGTCGTCATTCCCGCCGATACCCGGCACGACCGGATCTTCGTCGACGTACCGCCTTCGGCGCGGGAGCTTCAGATCGAAATCGAGGGTCAGAACGGTGTCGACGGCGCCCTCTACCGGATCGACCACGCCGATATCGAGGGCCAGGCACCCGGCACGCCGCCGGCGCCGACCAGCGGTGCCCTGGTAAGCGGCAGCGGGTCGGGCGACGGTTATTCGCTGGATCACGCCGCCGATGGTGGCGACACCATTGCCCCGGGGCGCTACTACGTTGCGCTCGACAACACCGCCTCCGGCGAAAGGCGGGTGGGAATCTCGGTCGATATCGAGGAGTCCGAGTCGGCCGAGCTGCCCGACTTCGGGCTCTGGAGCCCGAGGGACCGCACGATCTACCAGGGATTCGAGTGGGCGGCCGGCGGCGCCGGCTTCGTCGTCTGGTACAGCTACGACGACGAGGGTGTTCCGGTGTTCTACAACGCCGTCGAACCGATCGAATCGGGCCGCTCGACCTGGTCGGCCGACCTGCTGCGAACCACCAGCATCGGCGTGCGCAACAATATCGCCACGGTCGGGCACCTCGGCATCACGGCGCTCGGGGCCGACGACATGATCGTGTCCTGGCGCCTCAACGGCGCGCACGGTTCGGAAAGGCTCCAGCCCGACAGCGCTCCGACCTGCCCGACGGTGGGCGGCGAGCCGGCCAGTTACACGGGACACTGGAGTGCGCCCGATTCCGCCCAGGGCGGCACCACCATGATCGTTACCGATAGCACCCAGGGCCAGGTACGCTATTACTTCGATGATCTGGGCGTCGGGCGCTGGGTCATCAGCGAGAATACGGCCGGCGGCGGACCGCTGACCGAACAGCTCGACTTGCTGGAGCTGCGCGGTTTCTGCCCCAACTGCGAAGAAGTTCCGGTCGATATCGAGACGGTCGGCAGTTATTCGCGTATCTTCGACAGCGAGACCTCGGCGACGGAGATAACCGATTTCGAATCGCTTGCGCCGCTGAACCAGTCGTATTCGAGCCAGCTTTCGATCGAGAAGCTGACTGCCCGGCGAACGTGCGAGTAGTTCGCTTTCGAGCCCCCGTCGGTCGATGTCATCGGCCGGCGGGATTCTTCTCCGTTTCGAACCGCGCAGCGCGCCGCAATACAGGTTCATGATCAGGGGTCACAAGGTCGTGGTCGTCATGCCCGCCTACAACGCGGTCAGGACGCTCGAGAAGACGCTGTCGGAGGTGCCGCGCGATGTCGTCGACGACATCGTGCTGGTCGATGACGCCAGCCAGGACGACACCGCGGCCCTGGCCCGGTCGCTGGGTATCGAGCACGTCATCCGCCACGACAGCAACCGCGGCTACGGCGGCAACCAGAAGACCTGCTATCGCAAGGCGCTGGACCTGGGTGCCGACATTGTCGTGATGCTCCATCCCGACTACCAGTACAGCCCGCGCCTGATTCCCGCGATGGTGGAGCTGGTTGCCAGCGGGCTGTTTCCCGTCGTTCTGGGCTCGCGCATCCTCGGTGGCGGCGCCATCAGCGGCGGCATGCCCGTCTACAAGTACTTCGCCAACCGCTTGCTGACCCTGTTCCAGAACCTTTGTACCGGCGCCAAGCTGTCCGAATACCACACCGGCTACCGGGCCTTTTCCGCCGGGCTACTCGAGCAGCTCGATCTCGACGCCAACTCCGACGATTTCATCTTCGACAATCAGATGCTGGCCCAGACCCTGGCGCGCGGATGTCGAATCGGTGAAGTGACCTGCCCGACGCACTATTTCGGCGATGCATCTTCGATCAACTTCAGCCGGTCGGTGACCTACGGGCTCGGTGTGATCGGCGTTTCCCTGCAGCACCTGGCCGGCCGGATGGGGCTGTACCGCTCGCGTTTCCACCCGTCGTGACCGACGGGCCGTCGAAGGCCCGTTGCGCGCGCTGGTGGTTCGTCTGGGCCGTGGTGCTGGCGGTCGGTATCGCACTGCGCTTGTGGCAGATCCATCTGCAGATTCCGGTCGACGATGAATGGCACGCCCTGCATCGCCTGATGCGGGCCGGCTACGCCGAGATCTTCCTGTCGTTCGGGCATGCCGATTACACCATTCCGCTGACGCTTCTCTTCCGCGGGCTGGCCGACTCCGTCGGGCTCCACGACTGGCATATGCGGCTGCTGCCCATGCTGTTCGGCCTGGCCGCACTGGTGCTCCTGCCGCGGTTGTTGCGTGCCTGGCTCGAATCGGGCGAACGGCTGTGCCTGGGCGCGCTGATCGCGATTTCCCCGCTGTTGATCCATTTCTCGCGGTTCGTGCGGCCCTACGCCCTGGTGATCGTTCTCGGCTTCGCGGCGATGCTGCTCCTGTGGCAGTGGTGGCACCACGGTGGCCGGTGGCGGGCGGTCGGATTCTTCGCCTGCGCGGTTCTCGCCGCGTGGCTGCATCCGCTGACCACCCTGTATACCGGAACGGCGCTGACCTGGTTCGCGGTCGCCGCGTTGTGGCGCTGGCGGCAGGGTGAACCCGCGCTCGCGTTCTGGCGGTTGCTCGCGCTCGGTGGCCTGACGACGGTGGCCTGCAGCGCCCTGATCCTGCCGCCATTGCTGGCCGATACGGCGTCGATTGCCGTCAAGACAGGCAGGCACTCGATCGAGTTGGACACGCTTGCACACAGTTGGGAGATGGCGCTGGGGGTCGGTCTGCAGTGGCTGGCCGTCGTGCTGGCTGTGCCGGTTGCCGTCGGCGCGCGGGTACTGTGGGCCCGCGACCGCGCTTTCCTGTGTTACTGGCTGGTGCTGACCGTCGTGGCGGGAATATCGATTCAGCTCATCGGCCCTGAATGGATTCGAAATGCCCTGGTGCTGGTGCGCTATACCGTTCTTTCCTTGCCCGTGCTTCTGGCATTGCTGGCCGTCGGGCTCGTTCAGGGCGCGTCACCAGCGCCAGC